>CATLEX010000122.1 GCA_949927455.1 uncultured Clostridia bacterium | reverse complement strand
ATTCCAGTTGCCACCTCAATATCGTTGCTCGCTCCTGTTGAAATTTCATTTAGCGCAATTTTTTCGGCAGCACGTCCTCCCATTAAAGCCACCATTTTCTCTAACAATTCCGTTTTAGAAACATAATATTTATCTTCATTTGTTTTATACATTGTATAACCACCTGCAGCACCTCTTGGAATAATGGAAACTTCTTTAACATCTGTTTGTGTTTCTAAAAATTTACTTACAACCGCATGTCCAGCTTCATGATAAGCTGTCAACTTTTTATCTTTATCTGAAATTACTCGATTTGCTTTTTCCAAACCAACCGTTACTTTTTTTACCGCATTTTCAATATCTGCATTTGTAATTGCATTATGTTCTTGCCTTGTTGCAATAATCGCTGCCTCATTTAAAATGTTGGCAAGTTCTGCACCAGTAAAGCCAGCTGTATCTCCTGCAATACTTCTAAAGTCTACATCATCAGCAAATTTTTTGTTGCTACTGTGCAATTTCAAAATCGCTTCTCTTCCATTCAAATCTGGTGTTGGAATAGTAATCTGACGGTCAAATCTGCCAGGACGAAGTAAGGCTTTATCTAACATTTCGGGACGGTTTGTAGCTGCCAAAACAATAATTGTCTCATCTGTTTCAAATCCATCCATCTCAACTAATAATTGATTTAATGTTTGATTGTTTTCAGTCTCCGCACCACTACTACTGCTTCTTCTTGCACCAATAGCATCAATTTCATCAATAAAAATAATTGCTGGCGCCATTTTTTTCGCCTTATCAAATAATTTTCTAACACGAGATGCACCAAGTCCTGCAAACATTTCAATAAATTCAGAACCACTCATGGAAATAAATGGTACACCAGCTTCACCTGCAATTGCTTTGGCAATCAACGTCTTACCCGTTCCCGGTTTACCATATAGCAAAATTCCTCTTGGAATTTTGGCTCCCATTTCCAAATACGCTTTTGGCTTTTTCAAAAAATCAACAATTTCAATTAATTCATTTTTCTCTTCATCTAATCCTGCAATGTCTTTAAATCGAATATCTGATTTTTTATTGTTTTCTCCACCATAAACTTTGTCTTTATCTCCACCAAAACCTTGCATTTTAAAAATCATAAGCATTAACGCAATCAACAAAATGGTTGGTAAAAAAGAAAACAAACTTCCTGCAATTTTAACAAATTGATTAGTGCTTTCTTGTATTAATTCAAGCTCTAAACCACCTTGATCAACCTTTTCTTGAATTAACTCAATAAACGCTTGTGTACTTGGAATAATGACCTTTTTTTGTCTTTCTTTTTCATTTTCTTCTGTTCCTTCTGCGCCTTCTTTCGTCGTTTTGTACGTAACTGTAATAGTTGTACTACCAGTTGTCATTTTAATTTTTTCAATTTCACCATTATTTACATCATGAATTAATTCTGTATAGGCAAGTTCTTTTTCCTCCTTGTTGTTTTGTCCTAAATATACAACTCCTGCAATAGCACCTATGACAATCAACACACAAATGGTACTTAAAATAGCCTTTAATTTGTTGTCATCTTTATTATTTTTCATAATATTCTCCTTTCTATTTATTA
>CATLEX010000121.1 GCA_949927455.1 uncultured Clostridia bacterium | reverse complement strand
ATTAATTTAAAAAAGCTGGTTCAAAGGTTGTTTTATTGAGAAGTAAAATGGATGAAAATGATTTGCCAGATTTTGAGGATTTAAAAGAAAATTTTGAAATGGTACATAAATTAATAAATGAAGGAAAAGTACTTTCTATTGCAAGTGTACGAAATGGTGGATTAGCAGACGTTTTAACAAAAGCGTGCATGGGAAATAAGCTAGGTTTCAAAGCAATGTCTAATGTCAACTATTTTGAATTGATGTATGGTTCTTTTGTAATGGAATTATCAGAAGATGTTGAAAATAGCAAGTTTGTAGAATTAGGAACAACTTGTGATTGTGGTAAAATTGTGATTGGAAATGTAGAAATGCCAATTGAAGAATTGATTAAAGTTTGGCAAGAACCACTAGAAAAAGTCTTTCCAACGAAAGTGAAAAACGAAAAGGCAAAAGTAGAAAATATAGTATCTGATAAAACGTGTACCATAAAATGTACCAAACCAATTGCAAAACCACGTGTATTTATTCCTGTTTTTCCAGGAACAAACTGTGAATATGATGTGACAAAAGCGTTTGAAGATGCAGGAGCAATTGTAAATACGAGCGTTTTCAAAAATATAAAATCAAATGACATAACAGATTCAATAGAAGAATTTGCAAAGCAAATTAATCAGGCGCAAATTATTATGTTGCCAGGTGGATTTAGTGCAGGAGACGAACCAGATGGTTCAGGTAAATTCATTGCAACTGTGTTTAGAAATCCAAAATTAAGAGATTTAATTCATTCTCATTTATATGAAAAAGATGGTTTGATGTTAGGCATTTGCAATGGTTTTCAAGCGCTTGTAAAAACTGGTTTGTTGCCTTATGGAAAAATTATAGATATGACCAGCGAAATGCCAACATTGACATTTAACCAAATTGCAAGACATCAATCTTGTATGGTGCAAACAAAAGTGACTTCTAAAATGTCACCTTGGTTTAGCAAAGTAAACTTAGGCGATGTATTTACGATTCCAATTTCTCATGGAGAAGGAAGATTTGTAGTAAATGAACAAGTATACAAAGATTTGGCTGAAAATGGGCAAATTGCAACACAATATGTTGATTTTGAAGGTAATGCAAGTATGGAAATTGAGTTTAATCCAAATGGTTCTAATTATGCAATTGAGTGTATTACCAGCCCTGATGGTAGAATTATGGGAAAAATGGGGCATTCTGAGAGAAGTTATACTGATATTTATAAAAATATGCCAGGAGAGAAGGACCAAAAGTTGTTTGAAGCAGGAGTTACATATTTTAGTTGACAAATTATGTAAAATGTGATACAATTATAATAGGATCACCAAATACTAAAATTATGGCAACCGAATTAGAAAGGAGACTATTATGATTGACACAAAACATTTTGAGGTATTAGAAACAGAGGGATATGTAAACAAGAGAGATGCTTATGATCAGATCCGGAATTGGTATGAGGGTGTAAGCGGAGTTACAACCTACTATGATTCTGAAGAAGGATTATGGTACATCGTTCAGAGCAAAACAATAAGATAGTAATAGTAAGGCAAGAAGTGTGGGATAGAGAAGAAAAAGAAGTAATTTTATTTTTCTTCTCTGTTCTTTTTAGTGCAAAAAATAATTTTTATACTTGCAAAATCAGAAAAAAACGGATATAATAGTGTTATTATAATTATTTAAGATATGAAGGAGCGATGATGAAAATAGCTTTTTTTAAAGAAATTTATAGG
>CATLEX010000120.1 GCA_949927455.1 uncultured Clostridia bacterium | reverse complement strand
TTTATTTGATATGATATAATTCCCAAAAGGAGGCTATTGGGAGTGAAGAAAATAAAAAGAACACTACTGATTTTAATAGCAAGTTTAATTATTATCTTTGCTGTAAAAACAGGAATTGATGTACATAATTGGCAAGAAATAGTAAAAGAAATGGCAGCAAATGAACCTTCTCAGGTGTTAGATACTAATGGGGAGTTGCTAGCTAAAATTGGAGTAGAAAGAAAACGAAAAAATGTGGAATTTTCTGCAATGCCAGCTAATTTAAAAAAAGCATATGTTGCCATAGAAGATGAGCGTTTTTATAAACATTTTGGAGTAGATGTTAAAAGAACAGGTGCTGCTATTTTTTCGTATGTTATTCATTTTGGAAAAGCTTCTTTTGGTGCAAGTACGATTACACAGCAATTAGTTAAAAATTTAACAGGAGATGACTCAAATTCCATAACTCGAAAAGTCAAAGAATGGACCAAAGCAGTTTCGCTTGAGTGGTTTATGAGTAAGGACGAAATTTTAGAGGCGTATTTGAATGTAATTTATGTAGGACCGAATATATATGGTGTTGGTGCAGGAAGCCAATATTATTTTAATAAAGAAGCAACACAACTTAGTTTAGAAGAGTGTGCCTTTTTGGCAGGCATTAATCATGCGCCAAATGCCTATAATCCTTTTAATGAAGAGAAGGATAATTCTGAAAAAATCGAGAAAAGGACAAAAACAGTTTTACGTAAAATGTTGGAATTAGAGAATATTACAGAAGAGGAATACAATGTGGCAATAGCAAATGTAGAAAAAGGCTTGAATTTCAAAAAAGGAAAGATTGAAACAGAAGAACAAGATGTTTATTCTTATCACATGGATGCCCTTTTATCAGAAGTAATTGCAGATTTGGCAAAAGAAAAAAATATGACTGGGACATTTGCAACGAATTATTTGTATATGGCGAATGCCAAGATTTATAGTACGCAAGATACAAAAATTCAAGAGGAAATGGAAAAAGAATTTGAAAAAAATAAATACAAATTGAAATCTAGTAATGGCGAAAATACGGCGCAGGCGGCAATGGTTATAATAGACCATAAAAATGGTTATGTAGTTGGTTGTGTTGGCGGGCTTGGCGAGAAAACAGAAAGTCGATGTTTTAATCGAGTAACACAAGGTATACGCCAAACAGGTTCGAGCAGTAAACCTCTCGCTGTGCTCATTCCAGCACTTGCCGAGAAAATTATCACACCAGTAAGTATATATGAAGATGAAGTGACCATGTTTATTGATTATAATGGAGAAGAATATACACCAACTAATTACAATGATGAATTGGGGAATATTACAGTGAGGCGTGCAGTCGAGTCATCGCAAAATATTCCGTTTGTGAAAATAATGGAAGAGCTCACACCAAGTGTTGCAATTAAATATTTAAAAAAAATGGGAATTACGACTTTGAATGAAAAAGATGAGAATTTATCACTTTCTTTAGGTGGATTGGACAAACGGAATTTCACCATTGGAAATGGCGAGCGCATATAGTACTATTGCTAATGATGGAATTTATATTGAGCCAACTTTTTTTACTAAAATTATGTCTAGGAATGGTAGTCTTGTTATGAATTCGAGACAAAAGAAAAGAAGGGCATTTTCAGAGGCAGTTGCTTTTGTAACAAAAAAATTGTTAACAGAACCTGTGAAAGGAACAAATGGAACAGCGACATATTGCGCGATAAAAGGTATGGAGGTAGCAGCCAAAACTGGAACAACGAATGAAGATTATGATCGTTGGCTTTGTGGTTTTACAAATTATTATACAACAGTTGCGTGGTTTGGTTTTGATTTGAGTGAGCGAATTGAGTATCAAGGAAAAAATCC
>CATLEX010000119.1 GCA_949927455.1 uncultured Clostridia bacterium | reverse complement strand
AATCTGAATCCTGATAATTACTTAGTAATCTTAATTTTTCTGTTGTGGAATAACTAGAAACGAAAAACACCCCCTAGAATTGGCACTTTTATTATTTAAAGTGTCAACCCTAAAGGGTATTGTACGGCCTATTGCTTACCACTTTTATACAACTTAAAATGTTTTTTGAGTTCTATGAAGATCCTCCTAATAAAAAAATTAACAATCAGTAGTATACTACAAATTGTTAATCGTTAAAGCGTTTCCAAAATTGCTAAACGTTTGTCTTTTTATGAATAAAAAAATATTTATCAAATTAGTATCATGTATGCAAATAATTCATAATTTCTCCTATTATTTATTATTTACAAATAAATTTTATCATTGAACTTCAATAGTACCCTTAACTATTTTAATTAACGGCTTAAATATCTTCTTATCAAGCAGAATACTGCGTAAAAATTCTAAGCAGATGCCTATAACGTATATTCCTATCATTGCAATAATACCATTAAAGGCAATCATTGGACTTTGCCAGTATTCATTGCTATGAAAAATTACTTGACATAAATACTTATTAAACAATCCATTTACATTAATTAAATA
The DNA here is from genome assembly GCA_949927455.1 of uncultured Clostridia bacterium. Classification (GTDB taxonomy): domain Bacteria; phylum Bacillota; class Clostridia; order TANB77; family CAG-508; genus Scatovivens. The sequence continues at coordinate 1,458 of CATLEX010000119.1, read as the reverse complement.
TACTGAAAAAGTAAATGAAGCTAATGTATTAATTAGTGGGTTGTACTTAATATTTAGTGAGGTAAAGAATTCAAATAAAGCAACTGCTCCACCTAACACAAAAATTGAGTTATAGTTCCATGCATTTTCAAAATATAAACTAAAAACCATCGTAATTCCTGACAGTACCACATAAACACAAAATGATTTCCACTTTGCAATTTTTGCTGTTTGAAACTTCCTAATATAGGCCCCAATTAAGTATAAGCACACAAAATTAACTATTCCATATCCGGCATCGTTTGAAGTAGTAGACGTATAAAATGTTGGCCAGATATAAAAGAAAAAGATAGCAATTATTAGTAATTTTTGATAATTTTTCTTACTTATTACCCTTATAACAGTATTTATATACGGAATCAAAAGATACAGAATGCTATAAATAATAACAAACCATTGGCTTATTGCTATTTTTACCATTTTCAAACAATTATGGACAGTAAATAACGCCGGATTAAGAACCAACATAGTAAAAAGAGATAAACTTAATCCCCAAAATATCATTAATAGAACTAACCGAGCAATTTTAGAAATGAATATTTTATTCTTATTATAGGAAAAATATCCGGTAATAAGAATAAAGACATTAACGGCTACAGAGCTTAAGGATTCTGTGAAATGGACAAAATAATATGAGAATGTTCCATTATGAATATTCGCTAATGCTCCTCCCATCGCACCATTATTATAATGCAGCACGATGATCATTAATATTAAAACTATTCTCAATAGTTCAATATTACTTTGGCGATTCTTGTTTTTTTTTATGCTTTCCAATTAAAAATCTCCCTTTCAATTTAAAATAATAAGGAGGCTAGTTCCCCAGTCTCCTTTATTTATCTTGTAATTTTAAATGATTTAGTATTCGCGCTTCTTATTACGAGCTAATCCCAATCCAAACATTGCTAAGATAACCCCTAGAGCAGTAGCAGCTATTGATGATTCATTCCCAGTTTGTGGTAATGTAGCGCCATTCGTTTCAGTTGATTGCAAATTATTGTTTACAGTAACATTTGCAGTATTTACAGCTTCATCTGTATTGTTATTAACAGTTACTTTTTTAGTAATAGCTGTTTGTTCATCATGAACACTTTGATCTGGAACAGTCTTAGGAGCATTTGTTACTACTAATTGTTCTTCACTGCCATCACTTACTACTTGCTTATTAGTAGTGGTTACATTTTCAGATTGAACCTTACTTACCACATCAGAAGAGTGATGTTCTTGTTGAGAAACTGTTGCTGCAGTTTCTGATTGGTCTTTTTGAGCTGCTTTTTCAGTAGCTTTCTTTGCAGCCTCATCCTTGGCTTTTTGAGCTGCTTCTTCGGCGGCCTTCTTTGCAGCTTCGTCCTTGGCTTTTTGAGCTGCTTCTTCAGCGGCTTTCTTTGCGGCTTCATCTTTTGCCTTTTGAGCTGCTTC
>CATLEX010000118.1 GCA_949927455.1 uncultured Clostridia bacterium | reverse complement strand
ACAGGAAGGAAACTTTCTTTTCATTCGATGCAAACTATAAACGCAAGCTTTGATTATATAATTGCAAGCTTCGTTTTTATAATCAAAGCCTTTGTTTTTATAAACGAAGCTTGCGTTTATAGATTACAGTTAACGAAAAATAAGTTTACATGCTGATAATAAGAAGTTTACAATTAATGAAAGAGAACTTTTCTATTAATGAATGAAAAGTGGGTTATTAAGAGCCTGCTCCGAGTTTTGCCCGACACAGTTTTGAGAGTTGCTTTCGAGTATATTTTCTGTTGTTGTGAGGAGCATGACGGAGACTATGTGACGAATAAAAACAGGTCGGTAAAGCCTATCTAACATAATCTCAGGAAAATTTAAACAGGCTCTAATTAGAAAACGAAAAATTGTGGAGTTGAATCAAATAGATATACCTTAATTAAATAGGTGTGTATTTAGAAGTGCGTTTACATGTATAGAATTAGGGAACGGATAAACTAGGGGGATGGATAATCTCGCTAAAAGCTTATATTATTCAGTTCAAAAAGTGTAGTCATGAGTGCATTAATTATAAGCAATCGGGAGTCTGTGCAAAATCTATTTTTGGAGGACTGCTCCTCTTAAGCTCACACTTTTCCTTTAATATTTTCTACTGTGTTTTCATAAGCTATTCCATTATTGTAGTAATTTTTTTTTGCATACCTTTTTACAGTCTCTTTTTTCATTACATTGATTTGAAAAATATTGTATAACCCATTTGGAACTATCGCTTCAAGAAAAAGAATATCATAAATGATTCTCATAAAATTCAAAAAAAAATACATTGAAGTAGCTTGGAGACACAACTCAATTTTGAGAAATAAGCAATAGCAAATATTTGTGAGATATTTCTACGATTTACCACAGGATTTATCATACTAAAAGATATATGTTTTCCCATAGCTCAGAGTAAAATTGCACTAAATGATTAAATAGAACTTTTCCACCGAATGGTAAGCCTTCATGAAATAAAGTTTTATAAGGAAATGAAAAATGAATTCCATATTCCAAAGTTTCTTCAAGAATATCGCTAAATTGTTACTATTCAAATCTATACTTATTCATAAAATAAGAGACTTAGCAACTTTGCAGACTAAATTGTGAATACTTTAAGAATTGGCACAAGCAACATTCTCAAACAAAAAAGATTATAATTTATTTGAGAATGTTTCTTCTGCTTATAATGATATTTTGTCAATTAAATATCTGTTGTTTTGTTTTTTAATAGTAATAATTATTTTATAAGTTTTACTTCCTGCCTGATAAGTGATTTGAAAGACATTATCTCCCAATTGATTAATTTCAAAACTTTTACACCACATACAGTCGAAATCAAAGTTATTAATCAGGAGATCATATCCATTAAAACCATCCTTTTGATTTTCTAATTCTGCTTTCCCAAATTGTTCCAAGGCTGTATGTGACAAATTAGATAAACGCAAAGTTGATAGTTTCGCATTTACATCTTTATACATAGCACAATATGATGCAATATAAACTTTGTAAAAACTTTCTATAAATGACTTTCCTGAAGTCTCATCTATTTTACACGCTTTCATGTTCTCACAATTAGACAGCAGCTCATCTCCATATTGATCTCCATTCTGAACAGGCGTAATATATGCTATCTTACACTTCTCATCCACCTTTTCCACTTTTAATGGAATTTTAATCATGGTAGTACTATCTTTTTCATTCCAAAGATAACTTACCATATACCAATTATCTATAATATTTTTTACATTTAAAGTTCTAATAGCGTCACTATTTACATCTTGTGAACGTATTATTGGATCAACACCACTTATATTTACCATTCTTTGAACTTTTGTTAATAGTCCATCGGTTAAACACCTTTCACATAAAGCTCTATTCTTTGAATTATCATTTAAAAGATTCGTCATATAACTCGTATAAAACGTTTTAATTTCATCTAAGCATGCGCATGAGCAGATTGTGCTAAAGCACAACGAAAGAATAGATATAAATAAAAATCTTTTCATTATTTTCTTGTTATCAGATTTGCATTAT
>CATLEX010000117.1 GCA_949927455.1 uncultured Clostridia bacterium | reverse complement strand
ATCTGTTCTGGTGCCTCCTCTAATGCTGGAATTTCTTCTGTATAACATATTTGTGTCCTTTCTCCTGTTTTTGTTTCTGAATACCATAATGTCGATAATGTACTAATATCTGGCATCATTTCTTTTTCTTCCATATTCATTTCCTCCTCATTATTTTATAAAATCAAAAGAGTTCGTTATTCCATTATAACAAACCTCAAATGTTGCTGTAATTCCATACTTTTTTGTTATGGAATCAAATATACTAGGACTTGTATTTATCCTACAAAAATTCATTTCTCTTAAAACTTCCTCTGCTTCATTTGTCATTTCCATACATTTTCTTTGGCTTTCATCATAACAAGTAATAGACACTTGAAAAGTAGACTTAATTGGAAAGGCGTTTTGTGTTTTATTAACCGATTTTAAAGGAGTATGTAATTCTAAACAAGGAAATACACTTTCTGTTGTTGGATATGTTAATACTAATTCATATTTCAACTTTTCCAACTTCTCATAAATCCAATCAGAAACTTCTCTTATACTTAAATCTCTCATTACTTACACACCTCTTTCAGCATTTCATTAATTTTCTTCTTCACAATATTTATGTTCTCACTTCTTGTTTGAAACTCACCATCTGCCAAAAAATGATTTGCCTTTGTACCATGTGCCACATAAAACTGATTATTTTCTATCGTAATAATTGGATAATTCAAACTACGTCCAACTTTACTTACTGGAATAAACCACTCTGTATAACCACTTTCTAAAAAGTGTTTTGTATTCCCAACATGTGGCATCTCCGCCTTGTTACCAGTTCCAAAATATTCAAACCATAAATATGATTGATTATTTTCTGCCATAAACTTATTTGGGTCAGCAAACACTCGACCGTTTTACTTCTTTGGTCGACATATCTATCATTTCAAAAAGTATTCCATCACTATTATGTCCTCGTTCTAACTTAATTGCATATCCTCGAATATTTTTCAGAACATCTTCTATGCCTTTTGAAGTACTTGTAATCAATTTATTTCCAATTGTTTCAAAACGCTTAAACTTATGCTTAACTTTAAATTTCACACTAATTCCCATTGTATTTCTCCAATCGAAACATTCTTGTTTTACCAATTTTGCTTTGGTCTAATACTCGATACTCTGGCTTAAAATTGTGGCATTTTGCTATATTCTTTAAAGAAACCCCATAACCATTTTCAATAAAATATTTCTGATCTGTTCGGGCCTTCAAAATATCATAATTCACTTCACCATTTGACCTTCTATCTAATTCATTCACATCTTGCTGTAAATTCAAAAAAGCAGTCGAAACAAATCTCCATGTTTTCTTTATTTCTCCATGGTCTTTTTTCTCTTCCGCTTTACTCAAATAAACCTTTGTTAAATTTTTAAGTAACATCACTTTAGCCTCCTAACACCATTTTTTATTATATTAGAACGCATTTTATCAACAATATCCTCAAACGAATTAGAAATACTACCTTCTGTATTAGAAAGTAATCCTTCTGCTCCTCTTGTCAAGTATTCTGCCCTCACAGCTTTACTAATATATGGAAACAACTTTTCATCATTGCTTTGTCGATTAGAAACATCGCAGGCAATAGAAGTTATTTCTTTTACGATTTCTCGCAAGACATCATCTGTATCTTCTATATAGTTGGCTCCAAGCAATTTTTTTATTTTGTTTGCATACACTAAAACTACTTCATTTTCTTTTAACATTCTATTGCCTCCTTTTCTATTCACTTTCTTTCGGTTTTTCCTTTGGCTTAGGTGCTTCTTTTATTTCCGTATAAAACTTAGAATTTTTCATTTCCTCTTCTATACATTTAGAAGTTGGAATAAAAATATTTCCATTCTTATCTTTAAATTTCATGCCTTATTCCTCCTTAGTTTTTTCTGCTTCCAATTCTGCAATTTTAGTATTGGCTAAATCCAATTGTTCTTGTAAATTCTCTTTTTCTGTTTTTAGTTCTTCGCATTTTTCTTTCAATGCTTTCGCATTATTCGGAACTTTTTTAGCATCTTCCAATTCTTTTTGCAACTTTTCATATTCCTCATAAGCTATTGTCTTATTTTTTGCATTTTCAATCAATTCGCCTT
>CATLEX010000116.1 GCA_949927455.1 uncultured Clostridia bacterium | reverse complement strand
ACTGCTTCTAAATCTGCTATTACGCTTTCTCCTTGCGTTGCCCCTTCTATCTCTTGATTGACTAGACCAATTTCTTTTTGTAAATCACGATTTAGAAAACCTAATGCATATCCCATAATATCATTAGCTCCACCATCTAATACAACAATTTCTGGTTTTGATTCTCCTGTCAAGTTTTCAATCTGATTGAACATAATGATATTATCTGTTCCAGTATTACTGGTAATCGTGCTACCGCTTTTAGAGGCATCATTCATCATGGTATTTGGCAATTCTAAAGATAGATAATTCATAAATCCACCTTTTTCGTTTCCATAGCCTTTGATTAAAGAATCGCCTAAAAATCCAATCGTTTTGCCATCTAAAGAAACTCTCTTTTGTTGGTTGATTTCTTGATTTTCTTGTGTATTTGAAACTGTTTCCACAATATCTGCATTTTTAGTTCCATTTTGTTCCTGACCAATTTCGATATGCCAAGCAAACCAAACAACTACAATAACCACTAAAATTCCAATAATTTTCTTCATAAAATCTCCTCGTCTTTAAAAATATCGAGTTTTTACAACCCTAAGTTATCCGTAACACTCTATCTTGCAACGGCTAACTTAAAATTGAAAATACAAAAATTCCTGCGCCTTTCCACCCGCTAGCATAATCACTGCAAACATGGTAACACTATAAATACTCCAACGAATAATAAATGGCACTTTTCTGAATTTTTCATAAATATTTATTTTGCAAATTGTTAAAATGTCAAGAATAAGCAAAATTACAATTCCAATTGCAACACAAACTATACTTTCTTGCTTCATGTTCATAATGATTTTATAACCATCAAAATTATTTTTGAACATATTTGTAAACATTTGCATTGCTTCACCGAAGCTCCCCTGTGCAAAATAAAAAATAACCTACAAGGACTAAACAAAATGTTCTCAAAATCTGAAAAGCTCCATAAATTTTTGTTTTTACAAAAGGCGCAAATGTTTCATGAAATTTGTCATAAACTGGAGTAAGCAAGGTTGAAACAATAATAATACAACCATGATACATTCCATATAAAATAAATCCCCAAGTTGAACCATGCCAAAAACCAATCAAAATCCATAAAATAGCTAAAGCAAAAACAGTTGGCAAATGATTTGCTAAATATTTATTTTTGTCCTTAAAATACTTTCTGATTTTTTGTGCAAAATTTCCACGCAGAATTGGATAATAAACATAATCTCTAAACCACGCTCCTAACGAAATATGCCATCTTCTCCAATATTCTGCAATCGATTTTGAAAAGTAAGGTGCATCAAAATTCTCAGCAATGCGAATTCCTAACATCTTTGAGCAACCAATCGCAATATCCATATAACCTGAAAAATCGGCATATAATTGAATAGCATAAAACACAATGGCAATCAAAATATTAATTCCATAATATTGGTCAAGATTTGTGATAACAATACCAACAATTTCTGCTAATTTATCTGCAATTAACATTTTTTTTATCACACCAATAACAATTCTTGTAGCACCTTGTACTGCATTTTCATAATCGAATTTTTTACCCTCAAATAAATCTTTTGATAAATCACTATATTTGTCCATTGGACCTTGCAAAATATGCGGAAAATATGAAACAAACAAAAAGTATTTCAAAAAATTTCTCTCTGCTGGATATTCGCCTCTGTAAACATCAATTGCGTAGCCAATACTCATAAAAGTATAAAATGAAATGCCAAGTGGTAAAATAAATTTCCACATTGGACTTTCAAAACTAAAATGAAATACATTTGCAATTGCCGAAATATTTTCCAGCACAAAACCTGTATATTTCATTACAAGTAACATCGAAAGCGTTCCTAAAATCGTAAATGCCATCACTACTCTTTGGCGTCTTTCCATTTTAGCTTGATATTTCTTTCTCTCTTCTTTGCCTAGATTTGCTTTGTTTTCTTTTAAATATGTAGCTTGCCTTTGAGCAATTTTATCAACAATGATAGCTCCTAAATACGTAATTAAACTTGCCGCAAGTACAAAAGCTGCATATTTGACAGAAGCACACAAATAAAAGTAAATACTAGCTGCCAGCAAAACAAGCCATTGCAGTTTTCTTGGCACAATATAGTAAGTCAAGAAAACTAGGCAAAAAAACACCAAAAACTTTAGAGTTGTAAAAATCATTCTTTATCCTCCATTATAATATCCACCATTTCGCCAACATTTTTCATGCCAATTACATCTTTCATAGAAAATTTAATATCAAATTCCTCTTCCACACTAGAAACTAACGTAATATGTGTAAGTGAATCCCAGTCTTCAATATCTGCTGCGCTTGTTGTCTCTGTAACAACAATATTATCATCTTCAAAAACCTCTCTAAAAATTTCGTTTAACTTTTCAAAAATTTCCTCTCTTTTCATTTT
>CATLEX010000115.1 GCA_949927455.1 uncultured Clostridia bacterium | reverse complement strand
CTTTGAAATAATGTTCTACTTCATTTTTACTGTTTTGTATGTTTTTGCTGAAACCAAATATTTGAGATTGGCAGAGCTTCTTTTGTTCTTTATAAATTGTCCATAATGTTATTATTCCACAACTTGGACTGGTTAATTTTAATTTTTCTTTTAATTCAATAGAGTATTTGCTTTTGAGGTAAGTTATATTATGATTTTTTAAAATACTCATTTTATTTAAGAAATCGGTAGGATTTGTAAATTGTTGTAAATTAATGTGCCAAAAATCGTAAGGTATAAAAATCCAATTAAAAGTATCGCATAAATCATGGTTTTTCTGATATAAGGTCGTATAATTGGCTGTATGAACATATATATTTGTTTTATTTCCATAATCTTTTTTGAAATTTATTTCAGTTGAAAAAGCGTTCATTCTAATTACAATATCATGAGAATCTATTTTTGTGCCATTGTTGGTTTGTAATTCGGTTGGTGCGTTGCCAACTATAGCTATAGTTTTATCTTTTAAATAATTTGAAAAAAAATGTTGGTTCTTTTCCATAAGCTCAAATAAATCAGCCGCTTTTTCAGTTAATTCATTGTGTATGCCAATTTTTCTTGCAAAGGAAGACAGGGGAAGAAATTCATGCAAATGTGTTGTTCCGTATAGCTTAAAATATTCTAACAAAGCTTCTTTTGCGAAATCGGTTTGCCCCGTTTCTAAAAGAGCTTGGGCATAAATAAGCAGAGTTTTAGGGGTGATGTTTTCAGATGTTGAATGCAGATAATCTAGTAATGAAAAAAGATTGTCATTTACGCCTTTTAAATTCCATAAAGCTTGGATATATCTTTCATCTTTTATTGCCTTTTTATTGTCCTCAATATCAAAATATTCCTGAACAATCGTTGATGTAACAATGCTGTTATTTAGTTTTTTATATTTTTGTTTATATTTTTTTCGTGTCTTTCCTATACTTATACGGGAAAGCAGGTAGTATTTGAGCAATTTACTCCATTTTATAGATTTATTTTTTTGCATTTTGTCTCTATTCCCTTAATTTTTATATAATAAATGCAACAGGTTGTTTCCTGTTGCATTTATCTTCTATATTTTATTGTTTGATTTTTAAGAATGGTATGAAACCAAAGAGGTAGTGTTTTGATTTGTTTCCTTTTTGTTTGATTTTATATAGGGGTAAGAAACTGAATAGTTTATATTTTGTTTTTGTTTGGTTTTTAGATATTTTAAATACTGGTATGCCAAAAAGTGATATCTTTAATTTTTTGTTGAAAGATATTGAAGTGTCGGCACATGTATTTTGTAAAGTTGTTGTTTGTAATTTTGAAATAACTTGGTCATAATAGGGAGATTCTTTTAAGATATTCCAATATAAATTAGAAAAATCACAGTTTATATTTTCTATTGTCCAGGGCTTTATAATGAATGCTAAAAGTTTAGGTGAAACGCTTGCTTTGAAGTAGTATTCTTTTTCTTCTTCATTTGTAAAATCATTTTCTGAGATGAAATTTTGAATATTAAAATAATTCCATGCGCGAGGTAGGATGAATGTTTCTTTTTCATCAAATAAGAGATTTAATATATCTTGGTCATGGCAATAATAATCTTGAAGAAGAAGTTCATCTAATTTCTTTTGTTTTTCTTTAATGTTAATATTTTTTAGGTTAAGAATAATTACACCAGCATTGAAATAATTTTTTATTTTCTCTGCAGAATGTTTTAGGTATGATTTTTCGTAATCATAAAGATTTCCTGTGAAATTTAAATGTTTAATTTTGTTATTTTGCCAAGATTTTTGCCATGTTAAGGAATCTCGTGATGCCGCAATAGGTTTGTTGCAGATGTTAAAATGAAATAAATTATATATATCGTCTAGCAGGTAACTATCTGCATCGATATAGATGATTTTATCGAATTTTTGAAATACATGGAATACTGCTAATCTATAGTATGTTGCCCGGCTTAAATGTCTAGATTCATAACTGGCTAGAAATTGTCCTCTCATATCAATAAAATTAAATTTTATTTTGTCTGTTTCCAGATTGAGGAAATTTTGTTTGTTTTTTAGTCCTCCATCCAGAATATAAAAATAATAAGTTGCAGATGTTTGGACTTGATTAATAATGGACTTTATAGCTACGTATAAGTGAGGTTCATAGCCTGCATCGCTAGCCAGACAAATTGCTACATCATCATTTTTTAGTTTTGATTCTAATACGGGAAGTTTTTTTATGTTTTGTATCATACTTTCTTTTGAATAATTGCCATTAAAAATTGGCAAAAGAGTGCCATTCAGAGGGGATTTTTTATCATCCATGAAATCGCTAAGCGCTTCTTTGAATTTTTCAGAAAATGAATTTTCTGAAAAATTATTGAAAAAAGATATAATTTCGTCTGTGTTTTTCCATCTCATTTCTGCACAAAACGCAGCCTGTTCTTTCGTGAGTTCTGGAAAATATGAAGATATTAATTGTGCTCGTTCGTTTAGGTGTTTTTTGATT
>CATLEX010000114.1 GCA_949927455.1 uncultured Clostridia bacterium | reverse complement strand
GCAGTATATCATAATGGTGTCAAAACCTACTATATCCGCAAATCTAAATCTATTATCGATGAGATAGATTCCCTCCTTTGCCCCTTGTATGGGTTAGACAAAAAAGAGGTGGATTTTATCATCAATTATGAGATTGAATTTAGGACAAATTAGGAATTGTGGGGTGGGCAGTAGCTCAATAATATTTTTTGGCGTAAGTTTATTAGTGGAGCTTTGCTCTTGTGAAAATCAAATTTAAAGAGGTATTTTATGGATAAAGAACTTGAAAAGGTTTTAATAGAATTTGAAAGCAAACGAGATGAAAGAAGTATCCCTTTTGCAACAGATACAGAGGAAAAGAAAGCATATTTTAATAATTTGCTTACACTACAAGACGAAGGATATATAGAAGGTATTACAGACAGAGGAAAAGAACATATCAACAGAAATCATTCATTTTATATAATCTCTGGTGCAAGGCTTACATCAAAAGGTAGGAACTTTTTGACATCTATAAAAGACAAATAACAACAAAATCATCGCCTTGATCAATGAGATTTTGGCCATTGCGTCATTAGAAGGGAAGCTACCGAAGTAATCCATAAAACAAAGTCAGGCGTTATGGATTGCGCGGCGACAAAAACACTTCATATTTAGAATCTCAAATCAATCGGTTAGTGTATGAGCTGTATAAACTTACCAATGATGAAATAAATATGATTGAGGACAAATGGTGCAAAATATTATTTTAAATGCTATAACTTCTGCTGAAAAAGATTTAGGGAACATTTTAAGTAACGAGTATAAAGAGCTCTATAAAAATATAGAAAATGAGAGATTGCAAACTATTTTTTCAACACTGCATTCACAATTTATTTTCTGCTTTAGAGCTATGAATCAACGACTTCCTGTAACAGAAACAAGTAATAGACATTATAAGGCAGATAAAAGTAGAAATTTACTACAAGCCATAAATATTTCAAAAAAACTTGAAAAGGAATTAAAAGGAACAATTTTTTCGTTTGAGATTGAATCTAACTATAATCAAATATTTGATGAATGTTTAAAATTTTTAAAGAATAGCGGAGGCAGTGAATTACCTGTTGGAATGAAAAAAGTAACACTTTATTATGAAATCCCTATTTTCAGCTCTACAGACAACATAGAACTTTCGACTAATCTCTCAAAATCGGCTCGTTTAAAATTAATTGGTGAGGGTTCTTATGCTAAAGTTTTTAAATACAAAGACGAATTTTATAATAAACATTTTGTATTAAAAAGAGCAAAAAATAATTTAAGCGAAAATGAACTAGAAAGATTTAAAAGAGAATTTGAAGAGATGAAAAAGCTTAATAGTCCTTATATATTAGAGGTTTATTCGTTTAACTCTCAAAAAAATGAATATATTATGGAATATGCTGACTTCACACTTAAAGCTTATGTTGATAAACATAACAACAATTTAGATATACAAACGAGAAAAAATATAGGCTTACAAATCATCAAAGCCTTTAAATATATCCTTGATAAAAATATACTTCACAGAGATATAAGCCCAAATAATATTTTATTAAAAGAATATGAAAATGGTTTGCTTGTGGTAAAAATTTCTGATTTTGGACTAGTCAAAGAACCCCATAGCGAACTAACAAATGATAATACAGAAATTAAGGGTTCTTTTAATGATTATTCTGACTTGTCAAAGGTAGGATTTAAAAATTATGACAAGCATCACGAAATATTTGCTCTAACTCGTATTTTATTTTTTGTCGTAACAGGAAAAATAAATAATGAGGGGATAAAATGCCCTTTTCTTGACAAAGGAACGAGTGGTAATATAGAAGAAAGATACAAAACATTAGACGAATTAGAAAAAGCATTTTTAGATTATTGTAATCAATGCAATAAGCAAAATTAAAGGGATTTCAAAAGCAGTGTTAAGCCACAGAATTTCGATAAATAAAACTATATAGACCCCCTCCCTATCCCCCAAATTGCAGATTCTAATCGCCATATCGGCGATAGGATTACCACTTTAGTGGAGGAGATTTTAGAAACCAAAAGTGAAGATTCAAATGCTAACATTTCGTATATAGAATCTCATACGAGCCAAGCTCTTATCCTGCAAAGGCAAATCGATGAGCTAGTGTATCAACTTTATGGACTAGATTCTAAAGAAATTCAAATCATACAGGAATAATAAAAAATGACAGAAATTATTCTACAAATAGAAAATCAAACAATAAGTGCTTGCATAGCCGATAAAAAATTGCCACATCAATATGATAATATTCTATGTATATTAAAAGATATAGCATTCTTTGATTCAAATGCCATACAAGTCAATCAAATAAATCAAAAAATCCATATAAAAGTAAATATGCCCTTAAGAATTATTGCAGATAAAGAGGTAAATGTTCCTATAGTTTTTGGCACATTAGGTGGTGCATTAAAAACAATTTTTAAGCAAAAAGTTGTTTTACAATGTAGGCATTTTATGCAAGATGTATCTTTTCAAGAATGTATATTTGAAGATAGTTTATCAATTATGGGTT
>CATLEX010000113.1 GCA_949927455.1 uncultured Clostridia bacterium | reverse complement strand
TTTGCGTTTTAAGAGCATATATAAGTTTTTTAATATAAAACTATATGATTTACCTCTAGATCTTTAAAATAGCCCCTTAAAATCAAAAATAAAGGTACTTTCTTTTTGTACTTTTAATTTTTATAATTACTTCCACTTTTTTGAATAATATTCTCTAAATAGGCAATTCCTTCTTCAACTGTTACTTGTTCTTTTTTCATATTTTCTAACATAGATAACATTGCGTCAGTCCAAAATATATCACTGTCTTTTAAGTCTGAAAGAGATTCAGAATTTGTTATTAAATTACATTTACCTTTTAAAGTTTTTAGTGTTTTAATATATGTATTTTCCATTTGCAACTATCCTTTTATTTTTTATTTGTATCAGTATCAATTTTACAGTAAACATGCATTTATGCCGAGAAAATCTATTTGTCGATGAGAGCCCTTAATTAGACTTAAAGCGCCAGCGGGAGAATAGCGTCAGCTATTAAATCGACCGATGGACAGCTTTAGGATTATTAAGGAGCGCAGAATCGTCGGCAAATAGAGGAATTGGAATAAAGTAAATTTTTATATTATTTATGTTTTTATGTTTTTATGTTGTATAATTTTTTATAGCCTCTTGATTACGAGAGTAGAATGGAGGCCTATATGAATGTTAATATTGAAGTTTTTTTGCACCCTCATGTATTAATTGGGGGATTTTGTTTTTTAGCTTTTGTTGGAGTTTTAGTTTGTGCTTTTTTCTATATGAAATGTGTAGATAATAAAGAAAAACCAATGAGTAATAACAGGTTTATAAGATTTTTAATTAAAGTTTTTGGTATGTTTCTTCACTCAGATTTTTATTAATTAAGCCTTTTTGTGATTTAGTATCCGAGAAAGAGGCTAAAACGAACTCGAGTTATTGGAGAAAATGAACAAATAAAAACCCTTACTACTATGAATAGTAAGGGTTTTTTTCTTCATCTCATTTTGAAGTTTTACCATTAAGCCACAATAAATCTTTTTTTACTTCATAAAATCTTTTGTGGTTTTTTTAAAAAAAAGATTTTTCGATTGAAGTGATCATTGACTACACACCTTTTGGGTTGTATTTGGAGGCTTTCTGAAATGTAAAATTGTGTTTTTTTGCCTCTTAAGTTTATCATTTTTTTAAACGAGTGTAACGAGTTTCTTCTTGTCTTGATAATAAGGGTAACTATTGCCGGCGAGGCTAGTTACCCTTAAGTTATTGATATGACTGGCTTTGAACACAAAAAAAGTTGCTTTTCCGTACCTATTAATGTATCGTTTTAAATGACTAGTAAAAAACATACATAGAAAGGGGAAAAAGCAACTTTTTTTATTGTCATAGTTTGTGAAAACTAAGTTGTTTTTATGTGTTATAACATGGAAAAGTATACTGAGAAAAAACAAAGAAATCAAGTATTTCAGAAATTTATTAAACGTCATATTGGAGAGAATCAAATGGATTTAGTTGAAGATTGTAATACATTTCTGTCTTTTGTAGCTGATAAAACTTTAGAAAAACAGAAATTATATAAAGCTAATTCTTGTAAAAACCGATTTTGTCCTGTCTGTGCTTGGAGAAAAGCTAGAAAAGACGCGTTGGGTTTATCTTTGATGATGCAATATATTAAGCAGCAAGAAAATAAAGAGTTTATCTTTTTAACTTTGACTACACCTAATGTAATGAGTGATGAATTAGAAAATGAAATAAAACGTTACAATAATTCTTTTAGAAAACTTATAAAAAGAAAAAAAATAGGTAGTGTTATAAAGGGATATGTTCGTAAGTTAGAGATTACATATAATAAAAAAAGAGATGACTATAATCCTCACTTTCATGTGTTAATTGCAGTAAATAAATCGTATTTCACAGATAAAAGATATTATATTAGCCAACAAGAATGGTTAGATTTATGGCGTGATGTAACGGGCATTTCAGAAATCACACAAGTTCAAGTTCAAAAAATAAGACAAAATAACAATAAAGAGTTATATGAAATGGCTAAGTATTCTGGTAAAGATAGTGATTATTTAATAAATCAAAAAGTATTTGATGCATTCTATAAATCACTTAAAGGTAAACAGGTATTAGTTTATTCAGGATTATTTAAAGAGGCTAAAAAGAAATTAAAAAATGGTGATTTAGATTATTTAAAAGAAATTGATCCAACCGAATATATCTATCAAATTTTTTATATTTGGAAACAAAAAGAATATTTAGCTAGTGAACTTTATGACTTAACAGAACAAGAAAAAAGAGAAATTAATCACAAAATGATAGACGAAATCGAGGAAGAACAATAACAAAATATAAGTGCTAACAGCTGACCTCCCGATAACACCATGTAGTTATTGGGAGGTCAGCTGTTGAATTATGCACGAGTATTTTAAAAGTTATTGTGATGACGACGATAAACGATTATCAAAAGTATAATGTTAAAATGCTTTATTATACTAACGTTATATAAACAATATACTTTCGTTATACAAATTTTAACCCTGTTAGGAACTATAAAAAATCATGAAAATTTTAATTTGCATGTAACTGGGCAGTGTCTTAAAAATCGATACTGGTTTTTAGAAAAAATCATTTTGTGAAATCAAAATATATTTATTTGGTTCATATTTGCGTTTTAAGAGCATATATAAGTTTTTTAATATAAAACTATATGATTTACCTCTAGATCTTTAAAATAGCCCCTTAAAATCAAAAATAAAGGTACTTTCTTTTTGTACTTTTAATTTTTATAAT
>CATLEX010000112.1 GCA_949927455.1 uncultured Clostridia bacterium | reverse complement strand
TTTATATTTAATCTTGGATATGTATTAATTAAAAAATACACAAATTTTAAAATGCCAATATTAAAATTAAATATAATTTCTTTTATTATTTTATATGCACTTGTTCTCTATGTTTGGAGAGTATTTATGCCTTTAATTGGAGGGGAACCGTTAATCAGTACAGTGATTTACGATTGGTTATTAAAATTCACACCAAGTATAGGGGATCTGCCACAATATTTAATTGCTTTCATGTTAGGAATTGTAGCATTTAAGTTTAATTTATTAGAAAAAATAAAAAATACTAAATGGAAATTAAGTATTTTTTATATCTTATTAAGTTTGCCAATATATTTAGCCGCAGTAATTATCGGTATATCTGACTTTTCATTTTCAGGGGGGTTATCATTAGCTTCTATATTGTATTCATTTTGGGAAGCTTTATTTGGTGTGAGCATCATGTTAGTTATTTTCAAGTTGTTCTATAAATATTTTAATAAAGAAAATGCTTTTATTAAAACACTGAGTAAATGCAGTTTTACTATGTACATTATTCATTTACCAATAATAGGTGTAATAGAAAATATTATTAAAAAGTATCATTTAATAGGTAGTTACTATGCCCTTAGTGCCATATTCGTCACTATTGTTATTACAATTTTAATTTCCTTATTAGTTTTATTAATCAAAAATTTAGCAGTAGAAAAATCACGTTTAAAATCAAGTATATAGGTGTACCCCAATCCATTTGATTGGGGTTATTTAGTTTTCTAAAAATCTTTTTTGAAATTCAATTATTTGTTCTTTTATTAAATCTAATGAATCAACTGTAGGATTTTCAATGATTTTAGACCAAGCTACGAGTATATTTCCGAATAGTGCACCTTTTAATACATCCGAGGAGTCTGACTCGCTTGAAGGAAATTGTGGTAGTATTTTTAATATTTTATATAGTATTTGAGATTGGAAATCTGGTTCTGTTTTAAGTCTCTTCATTGATTCCATATAATTCACTTTATCTTCGTGTGATGCATTATCTAATACATTAATTAATTTTTGCGTAATACTTTCCAATGTATAACTTCCATCTAAAAATTCATCTAAAGTGTTTTTTAATAAATCGTTATTGCTTAGAAACAAAATTTCGCTTTTCGATTCAAAATATCTAAAAAGTGTACGTCTTGAAACACCTGATTCTTTAGCAATTTTATCCATACTTGTTTTATCATATCCGTTTTCTTCGAATAATTTATCTGCAATTCCAAGTATTTGCTTTCTAGTATCTTCTTTCATTTAATTGTCCTCCAAAACTTTTAACAACATTATAGCATAATCTTTTTATTTTGACACTGAGTGCCAAATAAGTTATATTTTAATTAGTGGCACTGAGTGTCAATTAATAATAAAGGATGATGAAACATGAAAAAATTAAAAATATTAGTTTCTGGCGCTAGCATTGCAGGACTTACTTCAGCATATTGGCTAAATAAAAAAGGTTTTGAGGTAACAATCGTTGAAAAAGCATCAAAAATTAGAGGTGGAGGTTACCCTATAGATGTGAGAGGTAGTGCCATTAATATCGTTAAAATGATGGGTATATATGATGAATTAAAAGCTCAAAATTTAAACAATATGAAATTTAAAATTCTTGATAATGACAATAGTATAATCTCGCAATTTACAGATGCTACTATGAAAGCAAACGAAGATATTGAAATACCAAGAGGTGATTTAACAACAGCTTTGTATAAATGTGTTGAAGAAAATGATATAAATCTCATTTTTAATGATTCTATTAAAACAATGAATCATTTAGATGATGGAGTTGAAATTGAATTAGAAAGTGGAAAGCAAGGCAGCTATGATTTAGTAGTTGGAGCAGATGGTATACATTCTAATACAAGAAAATTAACATTTGGCGAAGAAAGCCAATTCACAAATTATTTAGGACATTGTTTTACTGGATTTACAGTAGAGAACTATTTAGATATGTATAAAGAAGGTATGATTTATTCTGAACCAGGCAGAACAGCTATCATGTATGCTACTGAAAACAAAGAATCAGTACATGCGTTTTTAATCTTTAGTGATGAAGAAGAACCTTCTGTAAACCATAGAGATATAGAAGGTCACAAAAAATTAGTCAAAGATAAATTTAAAGACGTAGGTGGTATAGCTCCAAATCTTTTAGAAACATTAGAACAAACTGAAGATATATATTTTGATACGACAACTCAAATTATTATGGATCAATGGGCGAAAAATCGAGCAGTATTAGTTGGAGATGCAGCACATGCACCATCCTTCTTAACAGGACAAGGTTCAAGTTTAGCAATGATAGGAGCATATATTTTAGCTGATGAATTAGAGAAGAACAATAGTATTAAAGATGCTTTTATTGCTTACGAAAAATATATGAAACCATTTGCAGAGATAAATCAAAATGCTGTAGAAAATGACGGTTCATCAATTTTATATCCTAAAAATAATGAAGAAATAGAAAAAAGAAATGCTATTCTAAAACAAATTGAAAATATAACAGAAGAAAACATGGGCTCTCAAGATCTTATTGATATAACGAGAGTAATAGATTATCCAAAATTAAATGACTAATATGTAAATTCCTAACTTTGCCCTATAAGCATTACTCTTTATGTAAAACAGTTATTTGTAATAATACACTAAAACATTTACCATTAAAGTATGAAACTAATGCACATTATACAAAATGAGGTGTAGTTATGGTAAATATAAAAGATATGAGTATAGAACCGGTT
>CATLEX010000111.1 GCA_949927455.1 uncultured Clostridia bacterium | reverse complement strand
ATTTCAACTATTCGCATTTCTATCGTACTGTTTAACTCTTTATTCAGCTGTCTTACTACTTCCCTTATTTTTCCTTTCTTACTTTTCTTATCATTCAAATAGCTATATTCTCTTACTAATTCACTCATTTTGCATTTACAATTATGCTCCAGTAATATTTTTAATATCTCTGCTTTATCTTTTCCTGTTATCAAAAACATTCTTACTCCTTTGGCATTTTATAAATAAATTTGCAAATTCCAGACTTTTTAAATCTCTCCTAATCCAATCTTGGAATATGGTTCATATTCTCCAACTCCATTTTCTCCTGCTCTGTCGTCCTTCTAAACACCGTAACACTCACATTCGTTTCAAAATCATATTTCTTGCCATTCTCAATCACTTCGTAATATTCATTTTCTAATTCATTCAATCTCGGTCTTACATGGTTCATATCAAAACTTTTCACATATCCCCTCTTCACCATTTCACATTCAATCTCTCTTGCTGTCATTTTTCTATCTCCCAAAATTTCTAATATCTGCATATATCTCGTAAACTTTCTTGGCTTTATTTTCTCGTGGCTCTTTCTACGTGTTTCAACCTTTATCATTTACTACCCTCCTATTTCTCAATCTTTAAAATTCCTAATGCAATTAATTGACATATCCTAGCCTTTTGTTTATTACTCAACTTCAAAAAATCCCTCATTTTAATTATTTTCATAATCCTCCTATCGAATTAATGAAACAAATTCACTATTTGCTTTATTAAATCTTAACTTTATTTTCCCAACATCTCCTGCACGCTGTTTTGCAACTTTCGCAATAACCGTCGGTGCTTTTTCCTCTTCCTGTCCCTCCTCTTGATACAGAAATATTACATTGTCAGCATCTTGTTCAATTGCTCCACTCTCTCTTAAATCTGCCAAACAAGGTTCATTTCGTGTTGCATTTCTGTTTAGTTGGCATAATCCAACAATCGGTATTTCCAGCTCTAAGCTCAACAACTTCAATGTTCTACTTATATCTGCAACTTCTTGCTCTCTATTATTAAATTTTCTAGCATTTTTTATTAGCTGTATATAGTCTATAATCAACAAATCTAACTTCTTTTCATTTTTCAAATTCCTTGCTTTTACTTCAATTTCTTGTATCGTCCTAACCTTTGACATAATCTGGAATGGTAAATCTTTTAAATCGCCACATATATTTGCTATTCTTTCAAAATCATTATCCTCCAATGTTCCAGCTCGTAATTTGTAACTATTAACTTGTCCTATCCTTGCTATCATTTTTTGAATTAACTGCTTTTCAGACATTTCTAAGCTTATAATTCCTACGTTAAGTCCTTTTCTGGCTATATGTTCACCAATCTGCAAAGCCATTGTTGTCTTGCCTACTCCGGGTCTTGCACCAATTATTGTCAACTCCTGCTTATGCAACCCAAGCAAAATATTATCTAAATCTAGCAATCCCGTATATAACGAAAAATCCGACCTTCGATTATAATTATCTTCTATCTCTCCCATCGTATTTATTACTTGCTCTAAAAATGTTCTACTTTTTTCACTTCGTTTCTCAATTTCAGTCAATTCCTTTATTATTTTTTCAATCAAATTATCCATATTATCAGCACTTAGAATATCTGCCTTTCTCTTCTCCATCAACTCATAAATTTTTCTCTTTTTGCTATATTCAATTAACTTTTTATATGCTGTATCTGCTGACATTCCAAAAATATACTCTCCCAAATCAGCTATATATTGAATAATTGGCGTATTATTTCCCTTTATCTTTCCAGCAATTCCTAAAATTGATATTTCCTCTTCTTCAACCTTTAGTTCATTAATCGCTACTATGATTTTTTTATTTCTCTCATTCACAAAATCATTTGCATCCACATCAAAATCTACTTGCTTAAAAATCATATAAAACAGCACTATTTTTTCAATCTCTTCATCAAACATCTTTTCTCCTTTCCCTTAGTAAATTTTCATATTCTTCGTCTGTCAACCCTTCTGTATTAATTACCTTATATTCAACTTTTTCAGGCTTTTTATAACCTTCTTTTCTCGCCCATGTTCGAATAGTCGCTAAATGGTCTTTATATTTCTTTCCGCTAGACTGAATATAATCATCTAAACTCTGAATACGTTTCTCATAATCATTTGGAAATTCATTTATCAACTTTTGATATTGTTCTTCATCAAATTGCACATTTCCATATTCTCCAAACTTCTTTTTATTATTTTTCTTTTTATTATTAGTCTTATCTTTGTCTAGTCTTAGTCTATCTATGTCTACGGTATTAACTACGCTTTGTACTCCGCTTTTCACTACTACTTGTACTACTCTTTTGACTACTATTTATACTTACAAAATTGAAAGTACAAATTTTATACTTATTTGGACTACCCTTTTTCCCTTTTTGATATTCAAACAATCCTGCCTCAATCAATTTATCTCTATAAGATATAAACGTTGCTTCACGTCTTACATCTAAAAGCGCCATTAATCTGTAGTTATCTACTGTAATCCATTCGCACCACCCAGCCCTGTTAAATTGTGCCATCAACTTATACCACAACAATTGAGCCAAACTCGGCAAATAATTAGTTTCGAGCCACTTCTCAAAAGCATTGATTAATTCTATATACGTCATCTTTCTTCCCTTTCTTATGTATTCTCAAACCTTCTTTCCAAACTCTTTTAAAAACAAATCAGCCCCATACTTCATGTTAAACTTACCTTGTGCAAACACCTTCAACTTCTTCTTCATACTTTCATTATCTTCAACCTGTCTATGACACCTTCTACATAAATAATA
>CATLEX010000110.1 GCA_949927455.1 uncultured Clostridia bacterium | reverse complement strand
ATGTAGGAAAAGTTGGAACAAATTTGCAGTATAGGTTAGGTACAATTGAGTACATACATGGGGATAGTTTGATTGTTAGGTATAGAGATGGTTCAATGGAGAGGATTGGATTTGATGATTTTATTCCAGTAGGGAAAGTGAAAGAGAATATTGCAGTGATAACGAGTACAGAGTTTGATGAAGCGTTTAGGGAAGCATTGAGATATTCTAATTTTGCAGAGAGATTGAAGGGGATTTTGTTTAATAAAAGTAAAGAAATAAAAAAGAACCATCTATCAGCGACTAAAGAAGATAGACAGTTCAACAACAGTTAATAAAAAATAATCATTTTTATATTAACATAGAATTAAAGAAATGTCAAGGAGAAAATTATGTTAGAAGGATTAATTAGAAAATTTTATGATGAAGATGGCTATTTGAAAGATGAGATAAGTGTTGTTTTTGATAGGTATGCAATGGAGCAAATTATTAAGGAGTTTGCAGAATTAAATATAAATAGCAAAAGGGAAGTAACAAATGAATTGTAGGTATCTGACAAGAAGAAGTAAAAAATATGAGCTTTATTGGTTTTGTAGATTTTATAGAGAGCAGATTGAAATACAGAAGTGTAGCAAGTGTTCTTGTTTTGAAGTGAAAAAGGCAAAGGAAATCAAGAAGAAAAGTAGCAAGTTGGCAAAAGCTGAAAAGAAGAGGTTTAGTATTTTAACAGAGGATATGACGCATTGTTATGTTTGTGGAAAGAAGAAAGAACATATTCACGAAATTTATGGTGGCAGAAATAGGCAAGTGAGTATGCGAAATGGCTTTTGTATTCCGATTTGCTGGGAATGCCATGATAGAACTGAAATTGATACTGATTTTGATAGAAAACTGAAGAGGAAATGTCAGAAGATATTTGAAGAGGAACATTCAAGAAGTGAGTTTTTACAGTTGATTGATGAGAATTATTTATTAGAAAGGATAGCAAAAGATGATACATAGTTTTGATGTGAATATAGCAAGAGAATATGGAGTACATGAAGCGATTTTATTAAACCATTTGAATTTTTGGATTGAGAAAAATCGAGCGAATGAAAGACATCATTATGATGGATATTATTGGACGTATAGCACAAAAAAGGCGTTTGCAGAGTTGTTTCCGTACTTGACAGAGAGACAAATTGGTTATGTTTTAGAAAAGTTAGTAGATGCAGGTTTGATTATGAAGGGAAATTATAATAAGTCTAGTTATGATAGAACTTTGTGGTATGCAATTACGAAAAAGGGTTATTCCATTATACAAAATTGTCAAATGAAAGAGACAAATTTGTCAAATCAAAGTGACGAAATTGTACAACCTATACCAGATATAATACCAGATAATATAACAGATAGTAAAACAGATATAAATAATACAAATGGTCAAACAGGGTTTGACCGCCCAGCCGACGAAAATAAAAAAAAGAAAAATGATAACTGGAAGAAACAATTTGAAAAGTTTTACAGTCAATATCCAAAGAAGGCGAAAAAGCAGAATGTGCGAAAATGGTTTGAAAAAAATAGACCAGATGATGAACTGTTTTTGACTATGCTAAAAAGTTTGGATTTGTTTAAAAAGTCGAACGAGTGGACGGAGAATAAAGGACAATTTATTCCATATCCGTCTACGTGGTTAAATCAACATAGATGGGAAGATGAAGGGCTTACAGTAGAGAAAACAGATATCGTAGAATACAAGGAAATTAGGACAGATAATATAACAGACGAAGAATACAGAAAACTGATAAGAGGTGGTTAAGTGTACGATGAGGAGTTGGAGAAAGCTGCATTGTTTTATATGATTTTTAAAGATGCTGATTTTGATTTGACGGAGAAAGATTTTGTAAGTGAGAGGCACCAATCAATTGTGAAGGCGATTAAACGTTTGAGGGCTGAGAATACGGAAGCCTCAATCATAAATATTGCACAGAAGTTTGGTTCTAGGAAACAAGAAGTTTTGATATATTTATCCAATTTGGAGGGATATGTTTTTGGGAGTAGTTCTGAAGGTGTGTATAATCAGTTGATTGAGTTTAGCAAGAAAAGAAGAACATATGAGTTATTATTGGCTAAAACAAAGCAGATAGATGAAGAGAAAACAGATGTTTTTATTGAAAAGATAATCAAAGAGTTACAACAGATTAGGCAGAGAAATGAACAAAATGTGACGTTTATGGAACAAGTTGATAAAACAATGATAGAGATTGAGAATAATTATAACAATAGAGGGGATTATTCGCTATATACAGGGATTGTGAATTTAGACAAGATGATGCTGGGACTTCATAAGCAAGAATTGACTGTAATTGGAGCAAGACCACGGTATTGGAAAAACAACACTTGCTTTGCAGATAGCGGAACATATTGCGAAAAAGGGTAAACAAATTGGATTTATGAGTTTAGAGATGCCGGATACGCAATTAATTCAAAAAATGGTGTCTAGGATTGGACAGGTGGATAGTCATCGCCTAAAAGCTGGAACATTAGAGGAAAGCGATTTTGATAAAATGGCTAAGATTTTTGGAGAGATTAAAGAGTTACCGATTACGGTTATTTCTAAAGTTAGAACCATACAGGATATTGAAGTAAAGACAAGACAATTGAAGAATAGAGATGAATTAGATGTGCTGTTTATTGATTATTTGCAGTTAGTGAAAAGTAGTGGACGTTTTGGAAGTCGTGAACAAGAGGTTGCAGAGATTAGTAGAACGTTAAAGTTATTGAGTTTAGAGTTGGAAATTCCAGTCGTGGCACTATGTCAGTTGAACAGAAATGCAACACGAAATGAACCAACATTGGCTGATTTAAGGGAGAGTGGAGCAATTGAGCAAGATGCTGACAATGTAATATTTCTGTATCAAGAAGAGGGGCAGGAAGAGGAAAAAGCACCGACTGTTATTGCAAAAGTTGCAAAACAGCGTACAGGAGATGTTGGAAAAATAAAGTTAAGATTTAATAAAGCAAATAGTGAATTTGTTTCATTAATTCGATAGGAGGATTATGAAAATAATTAAAATGAAAGATTTTTTGAAGTTAGAT
>CATLEX010000109.1 GCA_949927455.1 uncultured Clostridia bacterium | reverse complement strand
GAATTTGTTATGTATAAAATGATTGTTTTAGATTTAGATTGAACGTTGTTGAATGACTATAAAGAAGTAAGCAAAGAAAATGTTAATTCGATAAAAAGGGCGTATGAGCAAAAAGGAGTTATTTCAGTAATTGCAACAGGAAGACCACTAGGCTATGCAAATGAGATAGGAAAGTTATGTGGAGACTGTTTTGCAAATTATATTATTGCGTGTAATGGAGCCATTATCCAGAACACAAAAACAAAAGAGTATATTCATAAGCTTGCATTTACAAACGAAGAAATTCTAAATATTAGAAATATTTACTTAGAAGAAGAGGCTGATTATATGATGCTTTATACAGACGACAAAGCGATTACGGAAGCTCAAAATGCAAAAGGACTACAAGATGCAGGAATTAGTTTAGATAAAGGACAATCTAAAATAGAAAATATAGAAGAGGTTATAAAAAATACTTCAAATCTTACAAATTTATTGTGTTTAATCGGTGCAGACACTTCTACATTAGAGAAAATTATCAAAAAAGTAAATTTGTTAGAGAATATCGAACCTTCAGTGATTTGTCATTATTTATATAAGTCAGAAAGGGGAAGCTTTGCTTCAACTTATATTGATATTATGAAAAAAGGTTGTAGCAAAAAGAATGGCATTCAGATTTTGGCAGATAAACTAGGCATAAAGCAAGAAGAAATTATTGTAATGGGCGATGGTGGTAATGATTTGCCGATGTTTGAATATGCAGGTTTAAAAATAGTCATGGAAAATGCAGAAGATTACTTAAAAGAAAAAGCAGATTTTATAACGGCAAGCAACAATGAGAATGGTGTTGCCAAAGCTATTCAAAAGTTTATCTTAGAAGAAGATACAAATTCATAGACAAAACCCAAAACCCCCTACGCCGAAATTGCTGGCGCAGGGGTTTTTAATGTTTTTTCTCTTATTCAATATGTCCTTTCTAGCATCAATTTTAAGACAGTTTTTTATAAAAATAGACTATAATGAATAAAATTTCTAAAAAATTAATTTAAGGCATTTTTATGGATTTTTTAGAGATATAAAAAAGCATAGTATGGGAAAATTGAAAATTTTGTAACCTGTTGTATCAAGCCATATGAGCCAAGTATTTTTAAGAGTAGACATAAATGTCGTTTGGATATAAAACTGGCTTAAAACGAATTTTAGGCATTTTTACAGCGATTTATAAAATTGCAAAATTTACATTCTAAATAAGTTTTTTGGAAAGGTTTAGTTTGAAATACAAAAAGATTGACAATTATGTCAATCTTTAGTATAATATATAATATAGAAGTTGTTTTGGAAAATGAAAGGAGAATGATATGGACAACATAGGAACAGCAATTTTAATTTTTTTGGCAATTGAAACACCAATTGTTGCACTGTATACAATCGTGTATAAGTATGCTGTAGATTCAATGAGCGAATTGCGGTATTATTTAAAATGTGTAGAGGATTTAAGAGAGAGTGTGGCTCTTGTTAATGGCGAGGAGAAGACGCTTGAAGTGTTGGATGAGACAATCGAGCAAATTGAGAAGCAATTACAAACACATTGGGGCAGAAAAATTGCTAAAGGCAGAAAGGGAATTTTTGATTATACTCCTACTCCAAAGGAATTTGGTAATTTCTAGGAGAAAGCGGAAAACACAGTGAAGGAATATTTATTACTGTGTTTTTCGTTTTTATTATTGAAAAATTCTCTTTTCTTATGTTATAATAATTTCATCGAATAAAAGAGTTTTAGGAGAAGTAAAAATGGTAGAAAATGTAAAAGTATTATATGAAGAAGAGAAAATTCAAAAGAGAATTCTTGAACTGGCTCAAGAAATTGATAAAGATTATGCACGGCAAGACAGTAACAATTGTTTGTGTGTTAAAAGGTGCTGTTTTTTTTACTGTGGATTTGGTGAAGAAAATGAAAACGCCAATTGAGTTGGAAGTAATGCAAGTTTCGAGTTATGTGGGAACAGAAACAACAGGGAACATTCAAGTCAAAAAAGATTTGGACCATAGTATAGAAGGCAAAGATGTTTTGATTGTGGAAGACATTATTGACACAGGCTATACCCTCAAATATTTGAAAGAATATTTGCAAACAAAACATCCAAATTCAGTGAAAATTGCTGTTTTGGCGGATAAGGCAGAGAGACGAGAAGTGAATGTTGATTTGGATTATACAGGATTTGTTATTCCCAATAAATTTGTGATTGGCTATGGTTTTGATTATAATGAAATTGGTAGAAATTTGCCATATATTGGCTATATAGAACTGTAGAAAGGAATAGCTAAATGTTTATCATTGAAGAGGAATTGAAAAAATTACCGAAAAGTCCAGGTGTGTACATTATGCGTGATAAAGAAGATAATGTGATTTATGTGGGAAAAGCGGTAGTTTTGAGAAATCGTGTGCGTCAGTACTTTCGAAAAAATAACAAAACAGCAAGAATTGAAAAAATGGTTTCACTGATTGACCATTTTGAATATATTGTGGTTAGCAGCGAGGATGAAGCACTGATTTTAGAATGCAATTTAATCAAGAAATATCGTCCACGTTTTAATGTTTTGCTAAAAGATGATAAAACCTATCCTTATATTTGTGTTGATGTAAAATCGGATTATCCTAGTATCTTTTTAACAAGAACTTTAAAAAATAATGGTGCTAAATATTTTGGACCTTATGCGAGTTCGGCAAGTGCTAAAGAAATGATTGGTTTTATCAAAGAAAAGTTTCAAATTAGGCAGTGTAAAAATTTTCGAAATCAAGGAAGGGCATGTCTGAATTATCATATTAAGAAATGCTTGGCGCCTTGTATGGGTTATGTAAGCAAGGAAGATTATAGAAAACAGATTGACCAGATTATGTTTTTGTTAGAAGGAAAAATTGATAAAATTTTAAAAGAGCTAAAAGAGCAAATGCAGCAATATGCAGATAACCAAGAATATGAAAAAGCAGCAGAAGTGCGTAATCGAATTTTGGGAATTGAACGTGTTTCTGAAAAACAAAAAGTATCTAATATTTCGGAAAATAACATTGATGTGATTGGTTTGTATCAAAATGAA
>CATLEX010000108.1 GCA_949927455.1 uncultured Clostridia bacterium | reverse complement strand
GTACAACGATTTTCATTTCCTTCAAAATTATTTTCACAAATATAAAAAGTACGTTTTTTCTTTGTTTTCCTAACCTGCACAACTGCTCCACACTTTGGACATGGTACATCAATTGTTTCAATAATTGGTTTCGCATTTTGGCATTCTGGATAACCTGGACACGCTAAAAACTTGCCATATTTCCCATATTTAATCACCATCATTCTGCCACATTTCTCACATGGTACATCCGATTCTTCATACTCCAATTTAACATGTTCTAATTCTTTTTCTACTTTTTCCACCACTTGCTCAAATGGTCCATAAAATTGACGAATGACCTCTTTCCATTTTTCCTCTCCCTCTGCCACCTTGTCAAATTCTTCTTCCATTTTTGCCGTAAATTGCACATTAATAACATCTGAAAAGTTCTCAATTAATAATTTATTGACAATTTTTCCTAAATCAGTTGGAACCAATTGCTTTTGTATTTTTTCAATATAACGTCTCGCTAAAATTGTCGTAATTGTAGGAGCATACGTACTTGGACGTCCAATTCCCTTTTCTTCCAATGTCTTGACAAGACTCGCTTCTGTATAACGTGGAGGTGGTTCTGTAAAACTCTGCTTTGACTCAATCTTTTCTTTTTTAACCTCTTCTCCTACTTGCAATTCTGGAATTTGTGTAAATTCCTCATCCTTCTGAACATCCTCACCTTCCACATATAAAGTCATAAACCCTTTAAATTTCATAGTCTGTCCATTGGCTCGAAAATTATAGTGATTTGCATCAATTGAAACTGCAACTGTATCATACACAGCAGCAGCCATTTGACTTGCAATAAAACGGTTATAAATCAAACGATATAACTTATATTGGTCTGGCGTCAAATATTCTTTAATGCTCTCAGGCGTAATATGAATATAACTTGGACGAATTGCCTCATGTGCATCTTGCGCATCTCCCTTTGTCTTGAAAAAACGATTTTCATAATAATTGTCCCCATACGTTTTGGTAATATGCTCTTTTGATGCCGCTCTTGCCTCTTCTGAAATTCTCGTTGAATCAGTTCTCATGTATGTGATAAGTCCTGTGGTTCCTTGTTCTGGCAATTTCACACCTTCATATAAACCGCTGCGCTACTGACATCGTTTTCTTAATCGCAAAATTTAATTTTCGCGAAGCTTCTTGTTGCATCGTACTTGTCGTAAATGGTGGAGCAGGATTTCTCTTTTTCTCTCCTTTTTTAATGTCAACTACTTGGTATTTTGCACCTTCCAAATCTGCCAAAACCTTGTCTACATCTTCTTTACAATGCAACTCTATTTTCTTTTTATCTTTGCCAATAAACTTACAATCAAACTTTGTTTTTGTCTTTTTGTCAGATGCCTTCAAATAAATATTCCAATATTCTTCTGGAATAAATTTCTCAATTTCCTCTTCACGCTCCACAATCAAAGCAACTGCAACAGATTGCACTCTTCCCGCAGACAAACCACGTTTCACTTTTTTCCATAAAACTGGGCTAATTTTGTACCCAACAATTCGGTCAAGCACACGTCTTGCTTGCTGTGCATCTGTTAAATTCAAATCAATTTGTCTTGGATTTTGCATTGCATTTTTGACTGCATCTTTTGTAATTTCATTAAATGTGACACGGCAAATTGAATTTTGGTCAATCCCCAAAAGGTACGCCAAATGCCATGCAATCGCTTCTCCTTCACGGTCAGGGTCAGTTGCAAGATAAACTTTTTTAGCATTTTTCGCATCTTTTTTGAGTGAATTAATCAACGGCGCTTTTCCACGAATATTAATATATTGTGGTTCAAAATCATGCTCAATATCAATTCCCATTTTGGATTTTGGCAAATCTCGAATATGCCCCATAGATGCGACCACTTTACTTTTTCCACCCAAAAATTTTTTAATTGTATTTGCCTTTGCAGGCGACTCTACAATCACTAATTTATCAACCATTTACACTCTCCTAAAACTCGATTCTTCTTCGTCAAGTATACTCTATTATTTCAAATTTGACAAGTATTTTCCACTATTTTTCATTTTTTATTCTACTTATTCTGTAACATTTTACGCATTTTTTCGATTAATTGTAATATCACTAATTTCAATTTGCTTTGGCAGACTCAAAAGAGAAAACATTAATTTTGCAATCTCCTTTGGATCCATCCATTCTTCTGGATGCTCAATTTCTTTTCCAGTATATTTTGCAAATATTCTCGTATTCATGCCTCCAACATTAAACTGTATCACTCTACTTTTATACTTTTTTAATTCTTCTTGCAAATTATAACTGGTTCCTCGAATACCCCATTTTGAAGCAGTATAAGCCAATTGGTCAGGATAACCTGCTTTCGTCCCGCAAGTTGAGCCAACATTTAAAATATCAGTTCCATTTTGCTTGATTATATCCATCAATTGACTTGTCAAAAAAATTGGTGCTAACAAATTAACACGCATCAAATTCTCTATTTCGTCAAACGTAATATCTTCCAATTTTTGCGCACTCATAACACCTGCACAGTTGACCAATATATCAATTTTGCTATATTTTTCTTTGATTTGTTGGCAAGCACTTTGGATTGACTTTTCACTCCTCAAATCTGTTTTCAAAAATACGCATTCATAATCTGGTTTCGTTCTGCACAAAGCAATCACATTCATTTCATTTTGTACACATAATTCGCCAAATGCTTTTCCTAATCCATCACTAGCACCTGTTAAAACAATATTTTTCATTTTCTTTCTCCTTCTTGCAAAAATTTTCTTAAATCAGCCTTGTCCTTAAAAATTTTATCAAAAATTAAATATAACGAATCTGTTACATCATACTCACCAATGGCATAGCATTTTTTACCCATTCCATACGCAATTCCTGCTTCTATATGAGATGATTTTCCAGCTGGCAAAACCAGCAAAAAATTTTTTGACCTTTTCTCGCCTTCCATATCAGCCTGAAAAATGGTTTGCACCGCATGGCTATCTAGTGCCATATTTTCAAAACTTTGTGCCAACACTTCTGGTTGTTCGTTTATATCTAATCCAGCTTTATCGTGTGATTGCTCATTTTTCAAAAAACAATAATACGAAATTTGTAATTCTTCTAACATATCGCAAATCTCTAAAATTCTCTCTTTATTCCTCATTCTTCCTGCAATATAAAAATCATATATTTCATTCATCTATTTTTTCCTTT
>CATLEX010000107.1 GCA_949927455.1 uncultured Clostridia bacterium | reverse complement strand
AATTAAAAGAAATAAAACAAAATGTGCAAGTTCTTGAAAGTAAAAAAGAAAATTTAGAAGATTTTATGAAACAGGAAGAAATTATTTCTAGAGCAATAAGTGACAAGACACAATTATTTGATATACTGTCAAACAAAAATGAAGATTTAAAACAGCAAAATAGAAATTTGAAAAATGAAATAGCAACATTAGAAAAACAAGTTAAACCAATAAAGCAAAAGGTTGATTTTGCTCATATGATTAGTCTTGAATATATAGACAATCTTGACGGTTATGAATTTGAGAATTTTACAACAAAATTGTTGCAATATTTAGGATTTGATGAATGCACAACAACGCAATCAAGTGGAGATTATGGTATTGATGTGATAGCTAAAAAAGACGGAGTTAAATATGGAATCCAGTGCAAAAATTATATACAAACAGTTGGAAATAAAGCTATACAGGAAGCATATAGCGGAAAAAGCTATTATAATTGTCATGTTGCAATTGTATTTACTAACAATTATTTTACGTCTAGTGCAATCAATCAAGCTGAAAAAAATGGAGTTGTTTTGTGGGATAGAAATAAGTTAAAAGAATTTATAGAAATACTTACTTAGGTAGGTATTTTTATTTTATTAGAAAATAAAAAACATCAGAGAAATCTGGTGTTTTTGTTTGTTCAAAAAGAAGAAGGTGATTTAAAATAGTTGCAGAAGAAATAGAAATTATAGTAACAGCAAAAGTAGAAGAAGCATTAAGAGAATTTAAAAAGATGTTACCAGAAATTAAGAAGCAAATGGGACAAGTTCAACAGGAATTTAGCAAGGTTGACATGAAAAGCATTGCAAGTAAAACACAAAATGCTGTTCAACAAGTCAAACAGAAAATTGGAGAATTGAAAGGTTCTAATACAGATAAGGCATTACAAACGCAATTTGAAAAAGCAAGTACAAGCGTTATGAATTATCAAAAACAATTAGAGCAAACAAAAGAACAATTAAAACAAGTATATGCTCAAATGGACGTCAAACAAGAAAAAGCTTGGAAGCAATATACTCCAGACGGTATTGAACTAGGCAATAAAGGAATAGAACCAGCAGTAAATAAAGCATTAGGAGCAGATAAGGAATATCAGAGCTTAATTAATCAAGAAACAAAATTAAATCAAAAGGTGCAAGAATTAAATCAAAAGTTACAACAAGCAAAGCAGAATTATAAAAATATAGGTGCAGAGGTTGAGCAAACTCAAGCAAAACAAAGTATTTTTACAAATATGGCAGGAAAAGTAAACAATGTTTTGCAGAGTATGAAAAGTAAAATGAGTGGTGTCAGTAACACATTCAATAAATTGCCTAATATAACAGCAAAAGTAAATGCAAACATTAAACAAATGAGCACAGGAATGAAACAAGGGCTTGGTCATATTTTAAAATATGCAGGGGCTCTTTTTTCTTTGCGTGGTATTTATTCGATTTTGAGTGGTTCGGCGAGTAGTTGGCTAAATAGTCAAAATGCAGGTGCACAGCAACTAAAAACGAATATCGAGTATATGAAAAACGCAATGGGTTCAGCATTGGCACCAGTAATTCAATGGATAACGAACTTGATTTATAATTTGATGAAAGCAATTCAAAGTGTTGTATATGCTTTGTTTAGAGTGAATATTTTTGCAAAAGCAAGTGCAAAATCATATGCAAGCATGGCAGGTAGCGCAAAAAAAGCTAAAAATGAAACCAAGTCTTTAGCTGGTGTTCATGATGAGATTAATAATGTAGCTAAAAACGATAATGCGGATAGCGGAGGCAGTGGAAGCGGTGCAGGAACACCAAGTTTTGATTTATCAGAGGTTGACCCAAGTAGTTCGATTATGGATGCAATAGCAAATGGAGATTGGCATCAAGTTGGAGTATTATTAGGACAAAAGATAAATGAGGTAATGGCTAGTATTCCATGGGATAAAATTCAAAATACAGCAAGAAAAATTGGGACAAATCTTGCTAATTTATTAAATGGTTTTATTGAAACTGTGGATTGGTATCAAGTAGGAAATACTTTTGCTCAAGGCTTAAATACAGCAATATATTTTGCCTATAATTTTATAACTACTTTTAATTGGAAACAATTCGGTTCTGCTATTGCAAATAGTATAAATGGATTTTTTGATAATGTCGATTGGGGAGCATTAGCGCAGACATTAAGTGCAGGATTAATCGGGGTGTTTAATACTGTAACAGGCTTTTTTACAACTTTGGATTGGGGAATCATTATTGATTCAATTGTTGAATTTTTTGCTAATGTGGATTATAGTGGAATTTCAGATGCTTTTTTTGAAATGTTAGGTTCAGCAGTAGGAAGTTTAGTCAATTTAGGAGTCATTATTGGCGATAAAATTAATGAAGCGATAGATTTAGCAGCTGAATATTTTATGCCTTATGTTGAACTTTGTGGAGGCAATATAATTGAAGGAGTGTTGCTAGGAATTATCGATGCCTTAATTGGAATTGGAAATTGGGTAATAGAACATATCTTTCAACCGTTTATAGAGGGTTTCAAAAATGCTTTTGGTATTCATAGTCCTTCTACAGTAATGGCAGAAATGGGAACGTATATAATTGAAGGTTTAAAAAATGGTATCATGTCGCTAATAGATACAATCAAAGAAATTTGGCAAAAAATGAAAGAAACTGCAATTACAAAATTTAACGAAACAAAAAACAAATTAGTGGAAATTTGGAACAATATTAAAGCTAAAGGTCAAGAAATATGGGAAAATATAAAAACAACTATTTCAACTAAGATAAATAACTTAAAAACGAATATATCAAACGTATTAAATAATATCAAAACTACTTGGAATAATATCTGGAACGGTTTAAAAACAACAGTATCTAATGTTTGGAATGGAATTTGGCGGTACAATTAAAGAAATTATTAATTCAATACTTGGTGGAATAGAAGGAATGGCAAATGGTATTGTACGAGGCATTAATAAAATAATTGATACATTGAATAATTTACAAATCCATATTCCAGATTGGGTGCCTATGTTTGGAAATAAGACATTAGGCTTTAATATTAACCATATGGGCGAAGTAAGCTTGCCACGATTAGCAACAGGAAACGTAGCTTATGAAGAAACGCTAGCTATATTTGGTGAGTATTCTGGAGCAAGCAATAATCCAGAAATTACAACACCGCAAAATATTATGGCAGATACATTTAAGGGTGTATTATCAGAATTTAATGGTAATGCACAAAGTATTAATTTAACAGTAAATGTAGGAAATGAAAAACTTGGAAGATTATTACTTGATGATTTGAGAAGTATGAAAAGAAAGACTG
>CATLEX010000106.1 GCA_949927455.1 uncultured Clostridia bacterium | reverse complement strand
ACACTGGATATGCAATACATAAATGTACTGCATTTGACAGCAAGCTTAATCAATGGTGGAACGTTGAAATTGGGAAAAGTGGATAATTCTGCTGGTATTTTAGAACTTTATGATGGAGGAAATAGCTTAATTTCTAGACTGACCAAAAATGGTTTAGAGTTTTTGAGTGCTTTTGGAAGTGTAGTTTTAAAATTAAATGAGAATGGTTTGTATTCTTATAATGAAAATGGAGAATTGTTAAGCATAATTGATATTTATGGTCAAAAATTTTATCGTACAGGCTCATTTATTGGGTTTATGGGAACAAATGCATTGGTGGCAGACAACCATAAAAAAGGATTGGTGTTTGGATTAGAATATAGCAATAATGCGAAGTATATGTCATGGGGAGCAAAGGAAAATAGTTTTTCTTCTTATTATACTTCGTTTTTTTCTTATAGTAGAGAAAATGGGATGTATGAGAAGGAAGGTTTGTACGCGGATTCAGATTTTTATTTGAACCGAAATGTGCAATTATCTAGTGGATATGATTTTAATTGTTATCGAAATTTGGATATGAAGAATTATAGCATTAATAACTGTTTGATTGATAATAAAAATCCGATTACGAATAAGAGTGGTTGGAATACAATTTCGTCATTGTTGTTTTCTTATTATACAAATGGTACGTCAGACGAATATGGTTTTGTTGAATTTGAAACGACAGTATATGGAAATGTTCGTGTGACGTGTTGGCAGTCAGATGGAAGATTGAAAAAGAATATTGCAGAAACGCAAGTAAGGGCACTAGATGTGATTGATAAAATTTCTCATAGACAGTTTGATTGGAAAGAAGGTGGAGCACATGAAGAGCTTGGGTATATTGCACAGGAGTTAAAGGATGTGAAGTCTAGTTTTGTAATGAAGGTTCCACAAACAGATGAAGAGGGGAATGTGGTTGATGAGGTTTATCAAATTAATGAAACAAAGATTATTCCTTACTTGTCAAAGGCAATTCAAGAATTGTCTGAAGAAAATATTGATTTGAAAAGCCAGTTACAAGAACAACGAAAACAAATTGATTTTTTGATGGATAGATTGAATTTGAAAGATGAATATGCCAAAGTAGGCTCAAAGACAACCAAGAAGGCAACAAGAAGAAAGGGAGCAGATAAAATCAAACAATATGATGATGAACAGATTAGAATTGTAAAGAGAGAAAGAAAAGCTGAAAAGGTTGTGAAGAAGGAAAAAGTATTAAGGCAAGAAGATATGATTTTTTGAGAAGAAAGGATAAATTGATATGAATGAATTAATGAATTTAAAATTTACAAGTGAGTGGTGGGCATTGATTGCACCACTAATTTTGTGTATATTGGATGTTTTGACAGGATATATCTATGCTTGGATTAATAATGATGTGAAAAGTTATAAAATGAGAGAAGGGCTTGGCAAGAAGTTTGGAGAACTTATTTATGTTGTGCTTGGAATTATAGCTAAGTATGCTTTGGGAACAAGTTCCATTATGCTATTTATGAGTGCTTATATTTGTTTTATGGAGATTGTGTCATTATTTGAGAATTGTGCCAAATTGGGAGTACCAATGCCAGAGAAAATTAAAGAAAAGATAAATCATGAAAGTGAGGGAAAATAGATATGAATTTTGATGAGTTTGTGAAGAAGTATAATGGAAAAGCAACAGATTATGACGGTGGTTGTGGCGTGCAGTGTGTAGATTTGGCAAAATTATATATGGACAAGGTATTGGGAATTAAGATTGGAGCTATTGGAAATGCAGAGGCATATTGGAGAAGATATAATGAGTTGCCAATTTTGAATAAGAATTTTGACAGAATAGCGAATACGGCTGATTTTATACCACAGAAGGGCGATATTGTGGTTTGGGATTTAAGACATGGCAAATATGGGCATATTGCAATTGCTGACGGCGTTGGAACGACTTCTTATTTTTATAGTTACGACCAAAACTGGCATGGCAAGGCGATGAAACGTGTGAAACATACATACAAAGACGGATTTGCAGGTGTTTTGAGACCAAAGAGAAATTCAAGTTCTACGAATTATGCAGCAGGACAGGCTGTTGAAATTAATATTCCGATGTATTTTACGGGTGCTGCAGAAGGAAATCGTTTTCAATATGATAATAAGACAGAGATTTGTTGGCTACATGCAGATACAAGAACTTTGATTAAAAATGATAACTTGAGAGCTAGGGCTGTGATTTGCTTTGTACAGAGCGATAAAGTGGGAGTTCAAGTGTTTAACGACCAATTTTTGATTAAGAAAAGTGAGATTGTTAAGAGATTGTAAGATTGTGGTAAAAGCTAGTCAGAGCCTGTATTGACTAGCTTTTTAATTATTTTTTCAAACTTATTATATGAATTAATATGTGTTTTATTTTTACTTGTCTCTTTTGAATAAATCTCCAGGATTACAATTTAAAATTTTACACAATTTATCAATGGTATCAAAATGAATACTTACTGTTTCTTTTTCTATCATATTGCTGATTGTTTTGTAGTTTGCTTCCATATTTTTAACAAGCCAATATTTTGATTTTTGTTTTTCTTTTAATATTTCATCGATTTTTAAATATACCATATTTACAACTCCTTTGTTTTATTCTACAAGACAATAGTAGTATAAATAACTGTGTTATAGCTACTGTTTTTTTGAAGCAGTTACAAGAAAATAAGAAAGAATATATAATTAAGAAGGGGTAAAAATGGATAGTTTTATTAAGTGGATTGGTGGTAAAAAGTTATTAAGGAATAAAATATGCGAGAAATTTCCACAAGATTATCAGAAATATGTAGAAGTGTTTGGCGGTGCTGGTTGGGTACTGTTTAATGAGGAAAGAAAAGGAAAAACAGAGATTTTTAATGACTACAATAGTGAATTAATTAATTTGTATCGTTGTATGAAATATCATGCTGAGGAATTAAAAAAAGAGTTGCAATATATGTTAAATTCAAGAGAATTATTTCAAGATTTTTTAGCACAGTATCAAATGAGAGGACTAACAGATATTCAAAGGGCTGCTAGATATTTTATGATAATTAAGACGAGCTATGGTGCAAAATTAACAGTATTTGGTTGTGCAAAAAAGAATGTAGAAAATATGACATTGATGTTTGAGAAAATTCAGAGAAGATTGAATGCAGTCGTAATTGAGAATCAAGATTTTGAAACATTAATTAAATCAAAAGACAAACAAGATACATTTTTTTATTTAGATCCACCATATTTTGGAACAGAAGGGTATTATAAGAATATAGAATTTAAAAAAGAAGATCATGTACGATTATTTGAAATTTTGAAAAGAATCA
>CATLEX010000105.1 GCA_949927455.1 uncultured Clostridia bacterium | reverse complement strand
AAACCGTTGAAAGAATACATGATGTGTTCCTTGTAGCTTTGCGTGCAATCCATAGAAATTTCCCCCTTTCTCCCACATGGGGGTGTTGTTTGGTTTATAGTTGCATTTATAGTTTAGAGGGGCGGCAGTATTTTAACTATCGCCCTTTAACTATCCGTACATGATATAACTGCAAAACTTATTTGTTATATATCTAAATCATTCAATCCATTCAGTAATCACTATAAATTTGATATTTTTTTCATCATCACTCCAAATTCTCACATTATTATTTCTATCAAATTTGTACTTTGTTTGTGAAATAAAATCATTATAATCAATCTTTTCATATTTTTGATATTCACCTATAATTGCACTGAAAAAATATTCCATTCTATCGTAGCAAATAAATATTTCGCAATCTTCTGTAATCTTGAACGCCTCTATTTCCCTTATATCATTTGCGCTTTTAACACTTTTTTCCACTTCTAATACGCAATTATCTAACTCGACATATCTACCTGTGGTGGTAGCTGGCGTGTCAATAAATATTTCTACAAGTTCTGAGTTCTCAATATTGATATCATATTTGTAAAGTATAAATAAATCTGTTTGGTAAACAAGCAAATATCCAAATACACTTGCTCCTAAAATAGCCGTTATAAGCGTCATAGCAATAAGAAAATGCGTATATGACTTGAATAGTTTTCTTATTTTATCTGATACAAAATATCCAATATATGCACCTAATACATTAAATATCAAGTCATCAA
This sequence comes from uncultured Clostridia bacterium, assembly GCA_949927455.1. Classification (GTDB taxonomy): domain Bacteria; phylum Bacillota; class Clostridia; order TANB77; family CAG-508; genus Scatovivens. The sequence goes on along the minus strand of CATLEX010000105.1, from coordinate 2,577 downwards.
CATCTGTACTCCCAAGCGCAAAAAGGAGTTGCGTAATTTCAATTAACAGGCTGAATATAATAGCGGCACATAAAACCCCTTTACGTTTTTTGTTAGAGATAATTGGAAAAAGTATTCCAAATGGAATAAATAAAACGATATTTCCTACTACATTTTCAATGATTCGTCCTATAGAGGTGTTTGAAACAGCCATATCATAAATTGATTTAAAGGGAATGATACTGATTGTCCTTTCACTTGCACCTATAGCAGAAAATAAGTTGTTTAATGTTACCTGTTTGAAAAAGGTTATGCGAAGCAGAAAGATAACATATATAATAAAAAATACCCACTGACAGCCACGCAAAATTTTTTCATGGTTCTTATTTTGATTGTCCATAGCAATTCCTCCAAAAATAAAACTCACTCTACTGGGGGATTATTATACCCTGTTGAAGTGAGTTTTTGATTCTTTATTTCTTTTTGATTTCTTATTTTTTTCTTATCGCTGCTTTTCCGCAACAGGCAGCTTGACTTCAAACACTGTTATTTCATCATCACTCATGGCATATATGCTTCCATTGTGTATTCTTACAATTTCCTTTGCGATTGCCAAGCCAAGCCCTGTTCCACTTTCTTCTGATTCCCCATATTCTTTTGAACGGTAAAACTTATCAAAAATATGCCCTAATTCATCAGCAGGTATTGTTTTGCCATAATTCTTAATGGAAACAGTTATATAAGATAAAGTTTGGCTGGCATAAATTTCAATCGAACTTTTCGGATAACTGTAATTTATAGCATTTTTCAGAAGATTATTGAATACTCTTGCAATCTTTTCTGAATCCCCTGTTATAAACAGTCCTTCCCCCAGCTTTAAATCAATATGCAGCTCTTTGGGTTTAAGCAACGGGTAAAATTCATCTGCTAACTGTTCTATTAAAAAACATATGTCTATTTCCCGTTTCACCAAAGTTTTGTCTGATAAACTATATCTTGTTATATCAAAAAAATCATCTATCAGTTTTTCAAACTGTATAGCCTTGCGGAAAGCAACTTTTGTATATTTTTCCCGTTGTATGGCTGGCATATCCGGCGCTTCACACAATAGGCTCAAATAGCCTACCACGGAAGCAAGCGGGGTTCTAATGTCATGCGCAAGGTAAGTAAGCGTATCTGATTTTTTCTGTGCTTCAATTTCCAGTAAATGCTGTTGCTCACGGTTCTGCATTTTTATAAGATTAAGCCAATTTTGCAAATCGGAAAATTCTAAAGGGAGTTCTATGTTATCCGCTGAATTGTCAACAACATACCCCAAGGAATCCAATACTTTTAATATCTTCCTTGATGAACTTCTTTCTATTGCAATCCACATAAGTAACTCTAATATGAGAAAACCAAATACAATAATTGAAGGCTCATAATCATGTACAAAACACGCAAAATCGTATCCTGCTACTTTTTCTACGAAAACATAAAAATTGTTGTTGCCTACACTTTCAATTACTAAACAAACAGCCAAAAGGACAAAGAACACAATAAATGCACCTATAAAATGCCTAAGCAATAATAGCTTTCTATATTTCTTTGAAAATTTGTTACTCAACAATATATCCTACCCCCCATATTGTTTTAATGAATTTCGGCTTTTCACCAATATCATTCAATTTTTCTCGGATATGTCTGATTTGAACCATTACCGTATTTCTGCTGTTCTTAAAATACTTTTCTCCCCATACAATCTGAAATAGTTCATCAGCACTATATACCTTTCCCCTGTTTTTACATAAAAGCCATAATATTGAAAATTCTGTGGGGGTTAGTTTAATCTGTTCCCCGTTCAATCTACATTCATGCGAAGTTTTATTTAACAGAAGTCCAGCTATTGTAACCATTTCATTTGAGCCAATTTTTTTACCGTCATAATCATGTACCCTCCGTAGATGCGCCTTAACTCTTGCTACAAGTTCAATCGGAAGAAACGGTTTTGTAACATAGTCGTCTGCCCCCAAAGATAAACCTGTAACTTTATCTGTTCCCTCTGTTTTAGATGTAAGCAATATAATGGGATAGGTATATTTCTTCCGTATTTCTCTGCATAAAGTAAAGCCATTTCCGTCTGGCAGCATTATATCTATAATTGCCAAGTCAAAACATTCACTGTCTATCACTGAAAATGCGTCTTGAAATGTGTAATATTTAAAACACTGAAATTGTTCATTTTGCAAAAATACTTCAATCAAATCAGCAATTTCTTGTTCATCGTCTACTAACAATATTTTACCGCTCATTGTTTTTCCTCATTTCCTTTTACTTAGTGGTATTCCATGGGTATTATTATACTGTGCTTATATAGATTTTTCAATTATACAGAAATAATGAGTGGGATTCCGTAGTAGTCGGCATTCGTGGAAAAATCCAAAAGTTTAGATTTTCCCACAAATCCAAACTTAGGAGAAATCCAAACTTTCCTCTGTAAATCCTTTATTCAAGGCATTTTCTGATAAAAAAGTTTGGATTTTGTTTTGTACTTCTCTTGTCAGAAATGAGAATAAATTGATTGAAACAGAGCTAAATAGCAATGTTTTACGCATTTTG
>CATLEX010000104.1 GCA_949927455.1 uncultured Clostridia bacterium | reverse complement strand
GTATTCCATAGCCAATTTTATGATAGTTTCTCCATGCTTTGTGATAATTTTGAATTGCATTGGCGATAGCCAAGCTATCAATGTCTTCAACACGCAAGAAATCATATTTATCTCTAATATTTTTAGGTTTGGAAATTAAGTCTTGCGTATCAATCATTCTTAATGCCTGTTGATTTTCATATTCAGACATTCCCGGCATTACAAAGGGCAAACCGCTGCTAAGCTGTTTGATCCTATTGGCCTTTTTAACGTGATAAATCAAACGGCCAGCGCCAACGTATTGGTTATAAACAAAACGCTGTGCGTCATAATTCTGCTTAATCATTTTCTTTTGATTATTGCTAGGATAGAATCTTACTTTTACGCCAAAGTGATATTCTAAACTGCTCATTCTTTTCATTTTTTCACCCCCCTTTGTTGATATGATTTGATTATAGACTATGTAGATATTATAATCAATAGTAAACACTTATAAACAAAGAGGTTAAAAGTATTTCCTATGATAAAAAAGAAAGACAAAATAAAAGACGCAGGCTATGAAAAGCACTACGTCTACAATACTCATTATCATTTGATTTGGTGTACCAAATACCGCAATCAGATTTTTACAAATACCAATTTAGCCGAAGAAATGCGAAAGCTTTTATTGCAGATTGCCGAGGATAATCAAATTAAGATAGAAAAAATGGAGATCAGGCCCGAGTATGTTCACTTATTGGTTAGCTTTAAGCCTTCTAAATCTGGTTCTAGTGTAATCAAGGCTCTAAAAGGCAGAAGTGGCAGGTTGTTTTTGCAGGCACATCCCGAAATTAGGCAAAACAAGATGTGGGGCGGACATCTATGGTCGCCAAGCTATTATTTTGGCAGTGTAGGCAATATGTCAAAAGAAGTGGTAGAGAAATACATCAACGATCAAGTCTATAACGCAATCAAAGATGGTAAGCCCTATCCATCCCCGCATTAAAATACGGGGATTTACGGGCGGATTTCATTAAAATTTTGCTTGCAACAAAAATTGAATTACTTTCTTCTAATTTTGACGTAAAACCTTTCGCAAACATCAATTTATTAAAATTATCAAGATGAATTAAATAGCTTATTATTATTATAATATACGTTATTTCTAAAATAATTTGAGACAGAATCTCTGGTTCAGTAAAGATCTCTTTAAAACTATAATTTTTCACTTTTTGTCTTCTTTTCAATAATATCTTCTAAAACTAAAATTTTCATTTTTGTAGTTTTAATTCTATCAATAAAAAAGACAAGTCCCAAGACCAATATCAATATGATTACAGCTAAAATTAAAAACTCAATAAATAAAACCGTTTGCAAATCCGCCTTAGTAAGTGAGTGAGCCTGTTTTAAAGTTGCTGATGTATTAACAATTAATAGTTGGCGAATCCAATGTACTATTGATTGACCCAAGCCTCCCAATAATGCTGTAAACATTGCTAGCATTATACCGGTCAACAATAATTGTGATTGTTGGACTTTAGATTTATACCCTATTAACATATCTTGTAGTTTAGCAATACCATCTTTTTCATACCTTTTTCTGTAAATTTCTACCAGTTTTGTTATTCGTTCATCTTCAGATCGAAAAATATATTTTATGAGCCTTTTTACAGCTATTTTAATTTCCTTTGAAAATTGTTCCATAATGATATGCTACACCTATTTTCTTTGATTATAAGCTACATAAACTCCATTAGTTAGCTTTTTAGCTAATATTATTGTGTTATTATGATCATGATTTTCATTCTTGACACACATAACATTTTGATCTTTTATGTGTGCATGAAATACTTCTAATCCACAAAAACGAAAAGATATATTATCCACTCTGTTGGCATTAAATAAAATATACAATGCAACAGTAGCAGATAACAAATTTCCAATTATACCTTTTAAAGAAATTGAAATACCAATTGTTGTTACTAATAGCAAAAGATAACCACCAACAGTCAAACTTCTGTCTTGATGCCAACTACTATCTAATTTGCATTTAACAATTAGTCCATCTGATTTCTCTACTTTGCTAATTTTTTGATACAAAACTGCTGTACAAATGGCACCAACTATTGCTAAAAAAGCAGAAAAAATAGAAAAGAATTTATTAATGTCAAAATATCCAATAGCCAGAATCAACCATATACTTGCTTGATAAGACAATAGATACATAAATTTGAATGTTTTAAACTTCATTTTTTCAATCTTTATTTCTTATGTAAGTCAGCCATTAAATCCATTATTAATCGACCAATAGTAGGATCTTTTATAACATCAGCATACGTTACCTTCTCAGTTATTACTTGTTTATTCATTAATTCAATAATATGGTTAAAACGATTATATGCATTATGATATCGCATCTGTTTAAGAAAAATTTTCTCGTTACCAAACGAATTAACAATCATCCTATATAATACTCTACGATTTTCATATTCTATTTTTTCTTTATCTTCCATATTTAATCCTCTTTCTCAATACTATTCCATGCCACACAAAGTAATCCGTCTCGCTTTAGTTCTACGCAATCGTATTTTTTTAGAATATTTCGTGAATCAAAGCCATGTGGTACAACGACCGCATAATTATTAACTGTTTTATATACTTCTATTTCTTCTTTTCTAAACCCTTCAGCTTCTAGATCAGACACAAAATCATCTACACCGTCTTTTTTATCAAAGTCAAAAAGCCATTTGTGCTCAGCAGCATTTTCTGGACTCATTGCTAAGCTAGTTACCTTGTTTTCGATCTTAGTCATAGGATAGTCTGGATGGTCTAATAAATAATGCTGTAAACTACGAATAGTAGTGTCATTTTTTCGCTTATTGACAGTAACATAGAATCTACTTAATTCTCCTGGAACTCCCTCTAAACTAAAATTATTAAATTTATTTAGTTCTGAAAGCGGTTTTTCGCTCAAAAAAGAAATCGTTCTTTGCTTAAATCCTGGTGGGTCTTTATTATCCTTATTTCGTGAAGTAAAAATTACACCTTGCATATTTGTCTTCCATATATTAATTTTTAACTCGCATTGTGTGTATAACATTAATAAACGTATATAACAGTAAACACACATCTATAGCTATCACATATTTGTTTTGCTTTAATAATTCTTCTTTTAAACTCAACGCTTACTTTCACTCCTCATTAGTTCCATCAAAATTTTCTCTTCTAAATGAAATCTTTTAATTTTACACAAAATGAATACTACAAAGATAGAATAAGTTAATAGAATTAGCCATCTAATAACAGCTATTGTAGGAATTACATTAAATGAAGATAATTCTATTATTTTTTCTATACAGTCTCTTAATACACATCCTATATACATAAGGAGCGAATAT
>CATLEX010000103.1 GCA_949927455.1 uncultured Clostridia bacterium | reverse complement strand
ATCTTATACTATTCTTTCTAATCATCTTCATCATATCACCTCGTTTTTTATACATCATTTTATTTAAAATGATGTATTCTTTGGAATTAAGTGAATACAAGGGTTTTTACCCTATTGAAGTGATTATAACAATTTAAATTGCAGCTTAAAACTACTTATTTCAAGACATTTATCACATTTTAAATATTTTGGTGTAATCTTTCTCTACCGATTTATTTATCGGTTTATCTTTCACGTTTCTTTAACTCTTTTGGGGGATTTTTTACATTTTGAAATACTGTATATCCTCTTAGATATATTATATCATTGTTTTTTTAATATTTCAAGTGTTTAAAATTATTAAGAAACATTAAGATTCAAAAATTTAAGTATTCAAAAATTTTATTAGAAACGTTATTACATTTGGTATCCATACAAAGAAAGGTCAAATTATGTTTATTAATCCGATTTCTGTAACTCCTATGCTATCAAAAAACTACAATAATAATGTTGCAAAAACAAAAAATGTCCATTTTTCAGGCAAAATAAATCCTGAAACTGAAAAAAATCAATTAAAAATTCTTTTATGCCAAGATATTTGGGCCGAAAAACTGAAAGTAAAACTTCCTGAAACTGAATTGGAAAAAGAAACTATCTTAGAAATTCTGCAACAAAGACAAAAATTAGACAGATATGTCAGACTTACCAACGAAAGACTAAGATTGGACGGTCAAATAAGCTATGCGAGCAGATTACTAAAAGAAAATCCTAGTCATCCTGATTTACCTCAAGTTTTAACCGAAATAAAGAAATACGGTAATCTTGATTCAACCCTAAAAACTATGGATAAACAAATTAATCTTGAAGCTAAAAAGAATGCTCCTGCAATAGAATATTTTAAAAATATCCAAAAACTTGAAGAAGAATACTCAGAAAAACGACTTATCAAAAACTCTGCTTTTGACAAATTTTGGCATAAAGTTCAGAAAAACAATATTAATATTAACGGACAATATTCTACTAAGGAATTAATTGATATTATAGCAAACACAGAACCAACAGGCACTCTAGCTAAAACATCTAAAGTTAAGCCTCAACCTACAACAAAAAAACAAATTCTAAGTCAAATAGAAAAACAATATGAACAACTACTTCGGGAAAGCGTAGATGTATATTCCGGAGAAGCACACCACAATAAAGAATCCGAAAATGCACGTCAAATTATCAATGAAACAAATAAGGAAACTCTAAAAAATTTTCCGGATATAAATAAACATCTTTTAAAGATTTACGAGAACATTGAACGTAAATTTATTCATAAAGTTGACAGATTGGCTGATACCGATATCTACCCGATAGGTGAAATCTGGAAAGACATGAAAAATGTTGAAGCTACAATGAAAAAAACAATGCTTGAAATCGATGATTTAAATTCACAACTCGATGAAACCCATGAAAATAAAAAACTTCAATCTCTTTTATCAGAAAAAGAAACTAAACTTGAAGAATTGAAAAAAGATTGGATTGAAGGGCTCAATTACAGTATTAAATACGAAAGTATAAATAGAGAAAGAATGGAAGACGCCGATAGACTTTCTGAATATGACTACCTTACAAGCGAAAATAAAACATTAAAACGACATAAAAAAGCATTTGAAATTTTACAAAATAATGATAATACAATTCCTGATGAGCTTTGGCCATTGATTTTAAAATAAGAAATAAAATAAACAAGCAAAACAAAAAATAAAAGAGGATAGAAAACCTATCCTCTTTTATTTTTTCCAGAACTTACGAGTTCAAAACGTTGTTGCTTGAAAATATGGCTTAAAAAATTTTATGATACTATTACTATAAGGAGTTTTATAAAATGTTAAAATCAAAATTCCAACTAACAGTTTTAGTTGATAATAATACTATTATTGATAAATATTTTTTAGGAGAGCCGGCGCTATCTTTTTATATTGAATATGAGAACAAGAAAATACTTTTTGATACAGGATATTCTGATATAGTCCTAAAAAATGCAAAAAAGATGAATATTCCCTTTAAACAATTAGATTATATTGTACTTTCTCATGGTCACAATGACCACACAGGAGGTTTAAAATATCTTCTGGATTTTTATAAACATTTAGAGTATAAACCCAAAATTGTTGCCTGTTCAAATATTTTTTCCAAAAGATTTGATAATATTGACGGAGAATTTGGCTCACCACTTTCAAAAGAGGAAGTAGAATCTGTTTTTAAAGTTATATACACAGATAAAACATTTTTATTAACTGAAAATATTTATTTTCTCGGTAAAATACCTCGAATAAACAATTATGAGGGAAAAGCTCAAATTGGTTTTTTAAAAAATTCTAATATTCCTGATTTTGTAGAAGATGACAGTGCTCTTGCTATTCGCATAAACAAGAAGATTTTTGTTGTCACAGGCTGTTCTCATTCAGGTATTATTAATATATGCAATTACGCTAAACAAGTCTGCAAATTAGATACTATTTACTCTATTATAGGCGGTTTGCACTTGAAGGAAGCTACTCAAGAACATCTTGAATATACCATAAATGAATTAAATAGACTTAATTTAGATTCTTTATATGCTAGTCATTGCACGGGATTTAAAGCAACATGTAAATTAGCAGAAACAATAAAAGTTAAAGAAGTTGGTGTTGGCTTACAAATTGCAATATAAAAAAGCAACTTTTTTGCAACCCGAAGTCAAAATTGCCCAAAAATTCTCAAAATCCACCCAAACAAAAAAGGCTCGGAACTTAGTCCTCGCCTTACTTTTAAAAATTTACGCCTGCCGCGATTCGAACGCGGGACCCTCTGCTTAGAAGGCAGATGCTCTATCCAGCTGAGCTACAGACGCATATCTTTCCTCAACATTTACATATTAATGATAACATGAAAATTTTTTTGTGCAAGCACTACTTTAATAAAAAATAATCTAAATATTTATAATATGGAAATATTATTAAGAGCATAGCTTTATTTTTTTGTTTATATATAAGAGTACAATAAAAAAGAAAGGGAAACAAAATGTTAACGCGTAGAGAACTTGAAGTATTTAAACTATTATGTAAAGGTTATAATAATAAAGAAATAGGAAAAATTCTTTATATAAGCTCGCATACAGCTAAGGCACACGTAAATTCTATAATAAACAAACTAAGTGTAAGAAATAGAACTCAAGCAGCATACCTGGGAGGAACATACTCAATATTAAAAAAGAAAGTCGACTAAAAAGTTCTAATACCAATAAAAAAGAGAATCAAGGGTTATCCTTAATTCTCTTTTTAAAATTAGGTGTCGGCAACGAGTTATCTTCCCGGGAGGTGGCCCTCCAAGTATTTTCACCGCTGTGAGTCTTTACGACCGTGTTCGGGA
>CATLEX010000102.1 GCA_949927455.1 uncultured Clostridia bacterium | reverse complement strand
AGCAATCATTTTTACCATTTTAAACTTATGAACAAAATCAGAATATTTTTATTCGCTAGATATGAATAACAAGTATTAGATTTGCATATACACACCCAATAAAAAACACCCATCCTATTTTACTAAAATGGATATTTTATTTTTCAATCCTCATAATGTCCCTTACAGGATTTTACAATAATTTGGTTGCCGGACATCTCATATACAAGACGATTTACTTCATCTATCCGTCTGCTATATAACCCTGATTTATCATGCTTTAGTAGCTCTGGTTTTCCTATGCCCTGCATTGCTCCATCCCGGTCTATACTCTTTAGTAACTGGTTTATTCGTTTTACAATCTTTTTATCTTGTTCCTGCCAATCTGTATATTGATTCCAACCGGTATCAGTAAATAAAATGTTCATGGTTTTAGTTCTCCATAGCTTCCAGTTCTTCCATAGTCTTAACTACTACTTTTCCGGCTTTCAGTTCTTCATCTGATTTATCCAGCATAGCAAGATATTCCACATTTCGCTTTGCTTTCTGCAAGGCGTTATACTCTGCTTCATTTATCATGTAGATATTTTCGTTTCGTGGTCTTGAAATAACAACGGTTTCGCCCATGCTGATTTTATCACACCATTCTTTGAAATTATCCCGGACATTTACAGATTTTACCGCTAACATGGTTTATGCCCCCTTTTCTAAAAAAATGTACGTTTTCATGTATTTGTTTCTGTACTTCTATTATATTCAAAGTATACCCCGGTGTCAATGAAAATAAAAAGGGAAGTTTTGTTATTATTTCTATTTAATTTATAATAATCTAAATATTCATTTTATAAAAAAATCTTAACTAAGCAATTGCTTTTCCAATTCGCTGTAATCATATTTCCGGCTTTCAATATTATTAAATCCTGAAACTTTTTTCTTTTCAATCGATTCGGTATACTCTTCCTGAATCGCTGCTATCAACCATCCCACCAGATTATCTATTTTCTTTTGTTTTTGGGCTATTTGATACTTTTGTTCAATCAGTTTTATATTATTATCTGCTGCCTGTAAAATTGATTTATATTCTTTGGTTTTTAGCGGTTCTTTAATGATTTCCCGAAGCTGGTCTATCAAATCATCCAAATCTGGCTTTATCTCCTGTTCTGGTTTTTCCTGTTTCTTCTCTGGTTTTGTCTGCTGTTCCTCTTTTTTCTCTAACAAAAAAAGAATTTCTGTAATAGTTCTTCCAGTTTTCCGACACTCATATGTACACTTAAATTCTGAATACTCATTAACATCCCGGATCGCTATATCTAAAACTTTTTCTTTAAATTGTCCAATTTGTTTAAATTTATTTTCACATTCAAAATATTCTCTTAAATATTGAATTTCAAACACATACTTCATTGTTTTTTTTCGATTTTCTCCAATCGTCAACTTTAACAATTCATATAAACGAATCGAATAAAAAGACTTCATAGCAAGAATATTTTTTAATTGGTATTTAGTAAACCATGATTTTAATTGTAATAAATATGGGGCTATTTGGTTAGACAACATAAGTGTAATTGTTCCTCTTCCATCATATTTAGCAAGCTGCAACCACTGAAAAATCTCCCACTCATTTCCTTTTTGAATTTTTATTGTCCTAGTCATTAAAGACTGACAAATTTCCCGGATTTCTCTATACAAATTGCTAGAATCGACATCTAAAAAGTTAGCTAAATCAAGAATATTTACTTTATAAGTTTTAAAGTCTGTATCATCTCTTCCTACCTGCATAATTAACAAGCGTATTAGCCTAGCCTCTTGTAAAGACATAGTTTGCCTACCCCGGATAATCTCATTTGCCATTACTGTATAATGATTTTTATTATAATCTACAGTATTTACTTCATCCATATTGTATTCACTTCCTTTTTTGAAATCTATTATATCATAATTTAACACTTTTGTAAATATAGTGTTTTTTCGCTGTGAAAAGGTGTTTTTTTCACTGTGAAAAGGTGTTTTTTCACTGTGAAAAGGTGTTTTTTCACTGTGAAAAGGTGTTTTTTCACTGTGAAAAGGTGTTTTTTAAAACCCGCAAACCCGCATAAATACTAGATTTTTTGATTCCCTAAACGATCTAAATAGATCTAAAAGAATAAATAAACAACAACAAAGGCAAAAAAAGAATTGTTGTTGTTATTATCTTTTTTCGCCTTAAATAAATTACATTTAGAAACCAGTTTGATAACTGGTTACATTTTTTTATTACTCTAATTACAATCAAAATTTAAAGATAATATAATTCCGTCATCTTCTAAAGACATTCCTATGTAATTTGCTATAACAAGCAGACTACGAAAATGCCTGCAGTTTTCTGTAATGTCAAAACCATGTGTATTTTTGAATGTAATTATCATAATCTCATTATTTTTTTCAACGACCAAAACAGAAGCGGTCAACTCTGCAAAATCTTGTAATACTGGTAAAATTAAATCATCAAATCGAAAATCTTTTTTGTTCTCTTCCTCTTGCTCGATAAAATCCAAACACTTTAATTGCTGGTTTATAGACAAATTATCAAACCTTGTCGCAATTTCTGCCAATTTTTCTACGCTCTCCCGGTAATCAAAAATCATTTGTTATCTCCTTTCAACAAAAAAAGCGTGCCTTTTCGACACGCCTTTTAATACTCTACATTTACCCAAAACCTAAAAAACACAATCACAGAAGAAAACCTTGCTAAAACACGGCTTTATGCTATAATAAAAAAGGGCAATCGTAGAGAAATCTATTGCTGGGCAGGTGTGTTCTGCCCTCCAGCTGGTAGATGTTCCAGCATCTGCCAGTGGTTGCCTCATTAAAATTTTATTTAATTTTCATTCATTCTATCATTGTTTTCCCAATTAAGCAATCCCTAATTGAAAACTTCTATTGTCTGACTAATTACTACATAGCTTGTAATTTGCCCATATAGACGTTTTTATTTTCCAGACGATAAAATACCTTTGTTTGTTTAAAATCGAAATTTGACCTATTTCCGTGCATTACAGAGGTATTCTAGAATAAAACTCTCCCCTTATAGTCAAACCTACTTACTAAATCCAAACTTATCAAAAGTGGCACATCTTAACTCAGCTGGCTACATCCATCCGGTAAAAAAGAAATTGACAGCTAACTTCTCTCCTACTTCCCATTTGTCGGATTTTGCTCCAGCATCTCAAATCGGCGATTTTAGACAAAATTTATCAAAAGTAGTACATTTATACCCTAATCATCATTTCGTGCGAATTTGGGCAATCTAGAAGCAAATACGGGTATTCAAAACGTATCTGCTCCAAGAAGATTCCCTCTGGTCACCTTTCAAAATATTGACTATAGGGGAATAAATCCCGATCCGGATATTTTTGATTTTGTATTTTTTGATTCTAGTAATTAAATATTTGACTTTGTATATAATTTAAAATTTA
>CATLEX010000101.1 GCA_949927455.1 uncultured Clostridia bacterium | reverse complement strand
AAACCAGTGGACGGATACCAAAATTATTATTACCATTATAGGAGCCATGGTACACACTACCATAATAAGTGACACATTCTACATTGCTAGCATAACTCGAATTAGGCGATGCCAGCCAGTAAACTTCTGTTCCATTCCAAATAGATGTATGAGGGAAGTATAATGTGCTACTATAACCAATATGACTACTTAAAGTTTCATACTCTTCTGAATAACTTGTCCCATATTTTCCATTATAACTTGCCCAAAATTGTTGTAATGTTGGTCCTCCAGTAGCTGTTGCTCCATCCATTCCTGCTGCATAAGCACTCCAATTTTCTGTACTTGTTAACCAACCAACAAAACCATCTCTACTATTTCCATACACGCAATAATCATTTCCAGCTACTTTTGCTACATCTGAAGTGATAGTCATTCCATTATTAGGCACATAGTCACTTGCAATTAAATAAACATTACTTCCATCATTCAAAAATACTTTCCAATCGTTTACATGATTTGCACTATAATTCACACTATCTCCATAATTTTCTGGCTTAATCACTTCTGTTGCCAATGGTTTTGTTGGTTCCTCTGGTTCATTTGAGCCTCCAATTTCTCCATTCATTGTCACTGTACAATCTATCTCCAATGTTCCAACCTCTTTATTGTTATACTTTATTTTGCTTTCTTTGTCACATGAAATTATTGCCCCAGTTTGGCTTTTCACACCTTCTTGCAACTCGCTTTCCACATATTCTCTCACAGTCCCATTTTGATTGACATAATCATTATAATAGTCCATTTGTAATTCGCTAATCAACATTTCAATTTCTTCTTTCATTCTTGCTATTTCATGAATATCCACAGCTTTAGTTGTCCTATTCATGATACCATTACTTCCTGCCACCAAATTCAAGCTCACTCCCACTAAAATCAAAAGTACAATAATAGTAACCACTAGTGCTCCTAAAGTAATTCCTTCATTTGATCTTTTCATAGTTTTTCCTCTTTTCCTTTCCATTATTTTGTATGTTTTTATGTTTTTTAGTCACATTAACAACATATTTGTTGTTTGATTTTATTTTATAATTCTTTTATACTTATGTCAATAACTTTTATTTAAAATTACTCTCTGTTACAAAATTGTAATATTACATCAAAAAACTACTAAAATATGTAAATACATACTTTTAGTAGTCTTTATTCTAAAATATCTTTTTATTTTTATGCACGAGGATGTGCTTTATTATAAATATCTTTCAAATTCTCATTCTTAAATTGCATATATACTTGTGTTGAAGAAATATCGGAATGTCCTAGCATCGTTTGAATTGATTTCAAATCTGCTCCATTTCTCAAAAGATGAGTCGCAAAAGAATGTCTTAAAATATGTGGTGTAATTTCTTTTGAAATATGAGCTTGTTCTTTGTAATATTTTACAATTTTCCAAAAACCTTGACGTGTCAATCTTTTTCCATTGATATTAACAAAAAGTGCTTTATCATTTTCGTCTTTAATCAAAATTGGTCTTGCTTTCTCCATATAATCTACTAATGATTGCAAAGAAATGGAACCTAATGGAATTGACCTTTTTTTGCTTCCTGTATTACATGTAACGTAACTTTCTTCTATGTTAACATCTTCAATATCTAATGAAATAATTTCTGTTACTCTCATTCCTGTTGCATATGCAATTTCTAGCATTGCTTTATCACGAATTCCTTTTAAATCTACATTTTTAGGTTGTTCTAGTAATAATTCAACTTCTTTTGCTGTTAAAACACTTGGCACTTTCTTTTCTACTTTTGGTGAATGAATTCCTTCTGTTGGATCTTTTTTTATTTTTTTGGTACGAATTAGAAATTGATAAAAAGCACGCATTGTTGCTAAATTTCTAGAAATCGTTGATGTTTTTTTATTTGCTTTTGATAAACTTTTCAAATAATCATTAACATCTTTATTATCCATTTTTAAATAATTTATTTTATTTTTGTCTATGTAAGTTTGATATTGTAAAATATCTCTTTTGTACGACTGCAAAGTATTGTTTGACAATTTTTTATCGTTTTGTAAAAATTCTAAAAAAAGTTTTATTTGTTTATCCATTCTTAATAACCATTCCTTCCATATTTACATAAGACATATATGTTATATCAAATTTTTTGGAAAATGTAAAGAGTTTTTATAAAAAATCTTTAAAAAAACACAAAAAATTTGTTGATAAATATACTTCTATAAAACTAGATACAATTGCAATCATAAGAACTGCAAGCATAAATAGCAAATGTCTAATCAATTCAAATTTCATGTTTACATATTTATTTTGACGTAAATTTCGATATAATTTTATGCCACTATTAGATAACATAAAAATTGCAGGCAAAAAAACTAAATTTTGCAAAAGCAAAGAAGATACCACAAAAATCGTACCGTGATTTTGTGCCAAGTGTTGCAATAATAGCAGAAGCTGTATAGCCAATTGAAAACCCTTTATATAAAACAATTCCATAAATCAGAAAACTACCTAGTAATGTACAACCTAAAATCCAAATAATAATCACTGAACCAATATTTTGTTTTAAACTCTGTTTTAAAATAACTGTTTTATTAATATGGTCTGAAATTTTTATATTATCTTTTAGTGAATTTACATAAGAACCAATTTCTTGTGTTTGCACTTCATTTGCATGATTAATAAAACCAATTCCTAGCATAATTCCGTATCAAAAATAAAAACAATAAAAATAGCAAACAACCTTTATTTTCTATAACATAATTTAGGAACACATTTTTACTTTTCATAACTTCATATAACTCCTTAAGCAAAATGTATTCACTCATTTTTTAATTTATTCTGCTTTTTTTGTAAACTATTTCATAATGTGACCATAAATTCCTCCGCCACCTTCAACAATTTGCAATTTTCCTTCTCGTATATTCATTATTTGGCTCGCTATTTTTTCACCAACTACTGCTTCAATATCGTCTTTTGAAACTTTATGTAAAATTATCATTTCTGTATCAAAATGCTGTAACAATTTATCAATTGTTTTATTTCCTAAACCAGGTACAAAGGTAAGTGGAACCTGATATATATACTCTGGCCTAAATTTTGGACTTTTCGTATATTCTTTATCTTTAATTATTTCAATTCGATCAAAAACACCCATTGTAATATTTTTGCTATCACAAGTATCACACTTCGTTACTGGAGCCTGTCCTTCAATTCTTTTATCACACACTTCACAATAGGTTCTATGATACTTTCCCAATTTGGGATCTAATCCATAATTGGCAAGAATTTTACGCCCTCCTTCATTTTTCAAAGCTTTTACCAATTCCTCAAAACTAACATTTTCCAATAACATTTTGTTGTACTCTCTTGCTATTCTTGGAAGTGAATGTGCATCTGAATTAGTCAAAAATGTCTTCGTTTCTAGCTCTGAAATTTCATCTGCTAAAACTGTATC
>CATLEX010000100.1 GCA_949927455.1 uncultured Clostridia bacterium | reverse complement strand
AAATCATAACACTATATAATAATGTAATTCCTATTAAAATAACTTGTGTCAAATAACTCATAAAAATCGTAGCATTTTTATTACCAATTTTTTTAATTAAAATCTCCTTTAAAATCCTGCCACCATCTAGTGGCATAATTGGTACTAAATTAAAAATTGCCAAAATAATATTAGTATAAATAATTTTCATTTTCAACACTTGTTCTAGTGGAATAAAGGCAAAAATAATCGCAATTAAAATATTCATAAGTGGTCCTGCTAAATATGTAACGACTTTTTTAATAGCTTTTCTTTGACTGTACAAATAAAATTGCACTGAAACCCCTAACGGATTAATGAAAAGTATCTTTGGCTTTAAGCCAATCAACATACCAACTGACAAATGTGCCATTTCATGAAAAATAATAGAAACTATAAAAATTAAATAGATATCAATTTGCTCTAAAATAAAAAATAAAATTCCAAATAAAATAATTTTCAAATTAATTTCAACTTTCAAAAAATGACCTCCTAAAAATTTATTTTTTCTGCTGGATTAATTGGCACATCATCTATTCTAATTTCAAAATGCAAATGTGGTCCTGTGCTATTTCCTGTGCTTCCAACTGTTGCAATCACTTGTCCTTGCATAATTTCTTGTCCTTCTGCAACCAAAATATCTTGGCAATGAGCATACAAAGTTGTCACATTATCTTTTGTAATACGAATATGATTTCCATAATCACCTTCTCTTGACACTTGTGTAACAACACCACTCATCGAGGCAAGTATCTGTGTTCCGCTATTTGCTCCAATATCTACTCCTGTATGATTTCCAGTCACATTTTGATAAACCGACTCTCTTGCTCCAAACCCAGACGTAACTACTCCTTCAATTGGCTTTATAAAAGGATTTTGGTTTTCTGGTACAGGTACAGGATTTGGCTCTGTTGGTGCCAAACTTTGCGGTTCTGCCATATTTTCAATAACAGGTTGATTTTGTTCTGCTGGCTGATTATTGACAAAAATTCCTTCCTCTTCATTTTCATCATCTTCTTTTAGATAAGCCATAATAAAATCAAATTTTTCACTTAAATTAAAATTATATTTAGAAACACTTTCTAAAAAATTTTGTGTAAAAATATAATCTTTATTTTTCACAGCAAACACAGTTACTGCCAATATTACTAAAATTAACATTTCTAATAATATTTTGCTTCCTAAATGCGTTTTTGGGCGTCTAGGCTCAATTCCTCTATTTCCCATTGCAACATTTCTATGATTTCTTCTATAATAAATTTCTTCTGCTCTTTTTATTTTTTCATGGTCATTTAAAATTCTTTCCAAAAATATTCACCCCTTTTGTATAGTTTAATATATTCTTGGAAAAGAAAAATATGTCTTTTTTATGCTAAAATCAATGTAGCAATTATCATGCTAGAAATCAACAAAACATTACATACTTGCAAAAATTTATATTTTTTTCTTAAAGCAATTTCTTCTTTATTGCTAGCTTCCTTTTGCAATTTTTTGACATAATTATTAATGGTATTTTCTGCCTCTTTCATCACAATCATTTTTTTATTTTTATCCTCACCACTCATTTTTCCTTTTGTGTTATATTCACTTTGCTTTAGTTTCACATTAGGCTTTAGAACTACAATTGCCTCATCCACAACATTTGAAGCCATGCCTTTCAAAACAATAATATTTTTCATTTTACTAAGTTGCATACTTGCCTCCTAAAAATAAATTTTCCTTATCTTTTCCAAAATTTAGAAATTTATACTTTTAGAGAACTAAAAATTTTTTACTTAGTAGTTATCAGAAATCTCTATCATAAACAATTCATTATTTTCATATATTTTAATAATCGGAGGAATTCTATGAGTAACGAAAAAAGTATGGATTTTAAGCACAAAGAAGTGATTAATATAAAAAACGGTAAACGTCTTGGTCATGTGCAAGACGTTACCGCTGATTTAAAAACAGGTACAATTACAGCCATAATTGTACCTGGTAGTTCTAAAATGTTTAATATTTTTGCCTCTGATACAGAAATGTTAATTCCTTGGGAAAACATTACTTGTATCGGTGATGATATTATTTTAGTAGATTTTTAAAAATCTTATCTCACTCCACATAAAGTACTATACGGAAACCAAAACACCAATCAGCATGTCTTTCAGCAGGATCAGCACCATAACGACATGTAGCCATGTGAACAGAACCATTACCATTAACAACGCCACCACGAACAAGCGCGTTCGCTCCATTAGCATATTGTGGAACTTCTGTCGTCCACTCCCATACGTTTCCTGCTACATCATAAATATTCTTTTGTGCTGTATTTTTTCCAGTTTCTGTTTCAAATACTCCTGTTGGAAATATCCATTTATTCGTATTATCATTTTTTTTGAATATATTATTTTCCGTAAACCAATCACTACTTGTATCTGCCGAATGTGTCAATGAAGAATATGTTTTACTTTTTACATTTGCATAATTTCCCCAACTACTACAATCTGTATTACACGTATTCCATCCAATAAAGTTACACATTGCATCCCACTGACTACCAGTTATCAATCCACTTTGAAATGCTACAGTTCCTTTTGTTCCATTTGCATTTCCACTTTTCCAACTATTAGCTCTTTCCAATGCTTTACTTTGCGTTATTACCCTTGCTGGCTCATTTCCTGCTTTTACACTTATTGGCTTACTTGCCCAATACGCATTTGCTTCTGCTGATTTATCATCTGAAAATGCTGGAAGTCCTACAATATAATTACCTACTCCTCTTGCTACACTATCTGTTCCTGATTCATATCTTCCTACCCAAAATCCTCCTGCTTTCTTTACAACTGCATATTCTGGTTGCTGTGCCGTTATTGTGTCTTCTATTGTTGTTTCTAAAATATTAGTTACACCTAACTTATCCCCTTTTATTGCATTTGCAATATTTCCTAAATCAGCTACTGTATCTGCACCTGTACTTCCTGCTTTTAAATACCAATTTTTCGTTCCTAATTTCTTGGCATATGCTTCATCACTTGCTACTGGTATCCATACAAATTCGTTTCCTTCACTATCTTTAATCACATATCCTGTATCAACTGTTCCTTCTATATGTGAAAATCCTGTTGGTATATGCAATTCTGGATGTGCTGCATGATACTCTTGAATTGGATCCCACACCGCATACAGTATCACATTTTTACTAACTGTAAGTGTTCCAGAAGACACATATTCTGCTGTCTGTGCTTTACTATCAGTTGACCAACCTAAAAAATTATAACCTGTTCTCGTTGGATTTTTTGTAAAATCTACTGTTACTATTTCACCATTTTCATATCTAGCGCTTGAAGGACCTCCTTGTCCTCCATTGGCATTATATGAAACTGTGTATTTGGTTACTATTTGACTTCCACTTAACTCTCCATCAATACTTACACTTCCATCTTGATTTAAAGTTCCTATTTCTACCCCTTCGTAACTCAATTTTCCAGTTGTATCACATGAAATTTCTGCTCCGTTTGG
>CATLEX010000099.1 GCA_949927455.1 uncultured Clostridia bacterium | reverse complement strand
TTAGAAAATGAGGAAAACGGAAATAGTTAAACAAATGAAAAATAAAAGGGGTAAAATTTCATGAGAAAATTAATAAAAAATGCTTATGTTTTAGATATGGTTGGAGAAGTAGCCAATGTAAGAAAGTCAGATATTCTCATTCAAGATAATAGAATTGAAAAAATAGAACCAGAAATAAATGAAGAGGCAGACGAAAAAATAAATGCGAAAAATATGATTGTGATGCCAGGCTTGATTAATACACACACACATTTGGCAATGAGTATTTTTAGAGGCTATAAAGATGACCAGAAATTAATGGATTGGTTAGAAAATGCTATTTTTCCAGTAGAAGATAAATTGGAGCCAGAGGATATTTACTGGAATTCTTATTTGTCATGTATTGAAATGATAAAATCAGGAACTACAACTTGCAATGATATGTATTTTGGTATGAATAAAGTAATCGAATCGATTGAAGATGCAGGACTAAGAGCAGTTGTAGCTTGGTGTATGACAGATGATGCGATTGGGGATAAGGTTGAAAAAACAAGAGAATATGCTAAGAAATATAATGTTCCAGAAAGCAAAATTACAATTTTTACTTCTCCTCATGCACCCTATTCTTGTAATCCAGATACGATAAAATTATGTGTGGATTTGGCAAAGGAGCTAAATACAGGACTTCATATTCATTTGTCAGAGACATTAGAAGAAGAAAAAACGATTTATGAGAAATATGATAAACGTGGTACAGAATATTTGAATGATTTGGGTGTTTTTGATGTGCCAGTTGTTTTGGCTCATGGAATTTATATTTCAGATAGTGATATTGATATTTTAAGAAATATTAAAGGAGGAATTTCGCATAATCCAATTAGTAATTGTAAGTTGTCGTCAGGAATTTGTGATGTTGTGAAACTTAGAAAAAATGGTATTCATGTGGGACTTGGAACAGATGGAATTGGAAGTACAACAACATTAGATATGTTTGAAGAAATGAAAACTGCAGCATATTTGCAAAAGTTAAATACGAAACAACCAACTTCTATTACTGCCTATGAAATTTTAAAAATGGCTACTATCGAAGCTGCTAAAGTTCTTGGTATGGAAGATGAAATTGGAACATTGGAAGTTGGAAAAAAGGCAGATATGATTTTTATTAAAACAGACAAAATTCATTTATGTCCAGAAAATGACATTTGTACGAATATAGCGTATTCTGCAAATGGAGCAGATGTTGATACAGTGATTATAGATGGAAAGGTAATTATGCAAAATCGAAAAATGTTACATAGTAATGAAAAAGAAGTTATGAGGCAAGTTAAAAAAATTGCAAAAAGATTATTGGAACATAATTAAAACTTAATAACAATAAATGATAGTGAGGAGCAAGCGTGGAAAATTTATTGCAAGAAACTAATCAAGTGATAGAAGAAATATGTGAAAAATATAATTATGGCTGCGAAGATATGGAAGGAAATGATAGTTTAAGAACAGTATTATTAAAAGCAGTCCCAGCTATGTTGGCAAATTCGCCTAAAGAAGATAGAGAGCTTTTTTATCAAATGTTGAGACATACGCCAATCGTTATAACTGAAAAGTTAACACAAGAAGGAAATGATGCATTAGTAGATAAATATATTGGTAATGTTAATCCACATGTAGTAGAAGAGAATTTAGATTTAGGCGAATATGGAAAGGGCGTAGCTCCTGCAGCATATGTATCAGAACCAATTATTGATGAAAACATGCAAGTTAAGGGTAAAAAGTCATTTGTATATGTGCAAAAAGTGTTACCTAAAGAAAAAGAATTTTTTGGAACAGATATTCATGTATCTCATTTAATACATGAATTGGGACATGCTTGGCATGCAGAAGATAGGCAATTTGTAATATCGGAAGATGAAAAATTAATAGAAAGAGTTGGGACAGCACAATTTATATATTCGTTAACAAAGAGATGTGATGGTAAAATAGTTAAGAGACAAGAGGCAGTTAATGGATTATTTATTGAGGAAGGAATGAATACACTAGAGGAAGAAAAGGCAATGGCTAATTATATGGGGATTTCACAAGAAGAGATGAATTTTTTTTATGAAAAGGTTCTAGTATCAAGTGATTATCAAGGTTCAATAAGTTATGTAGTAAAAGACTTGATGGATAAAACTTCATCACAAGATTTAAAAAGTTGGAGATTACATGGTGACAAGAAAGCAAAAAGAAGCGTTGAAAATTTATTAGAAAAGACAGAAGAATGGCAAAATAGAGAGGAAATGGCTTTGTGTGATCAGACTGAGAAGAGAAAGATTATAGAAAGAATAGATAGTGTAAGAATACAAGAGATTTTTGAAAAATATAAAGAAGATTATTTTCCAAATGTGTTAAGTATGAAGCCATTGCAAAGAATAGATAATGTGTTAGAACAGTTTTATAATTTGAAAAGTATAAAATATTCTATTGATATAGCAGATTATATGAATGTTATTCGACAGATAGGTTATGAAATTTATCCTTTCTTAAAGCAGGCAGGTGAAATAAAAAAGAAAGAAGAATTGCTAAGTACTATTTCTGGAGTTAGGGCAACAGAAGTAGCAGATGTAACAAAAGAAACAAAAAAAAGTGTATTAGGACTGGAAGTGCAAAAGAGTGGATTTGTGAATGAGGGAGAAACTAAAGATGAAATATAATATTGTATCAGAAGAGTATAGTATAGCAGCAACAGAAATTTTAGAAGTATTAAAATTTTTACCAGAAGAATTGATTAGTAAAATTCCTAGGAAATTAATAACGTTTTTTGAAGAAGTTTCAATAAAAAATTATATAATACAAATAGACTTTTCACAAGGGCTAGATAAAATTCAGATTTCCAATAAAACAAGATCATTACTTGCCATGATTTATAAAAATTATTTGTGTTCTGAAGAAGAGAGAAAAGAGTTTGAAAAAGTTTTATTTGAAAATGAAGAAAAATATCAAAAAGTGTTAAGAGAAAAATATAACCCAGATAAAATTTTTGAAAATAAATTAGATAGTGTTGAGAATAAGCAGATAATTGCCTTAGTAAAATATAAAAAAGAAAAATGGTATCAAAAAGTATTTCGAAAATTCTTTAAGTTCTTAAAAATGTAAGTTTGTCAATGATGTAGGAAAAAATTTTTAATTTTTTTTACTTTTATGAAAATATAAGTTAGATAAAACTTATCTAAGAAATAGTATATTTGTATTTTAACATTAGTTAGAAAAAAAGTCAATATCAACTAAATAGAACACAGGAAAATTTTGAAAATAGTTACGCAATGTAGCTATTTTTTTGTATTTCGTTGGAGATAACATATTTTTTCATAAAGTCAAGAGGACGGCATAAAGAAAAAAAGCTACGCAGGAAAAGTCATTTTATACGTCTAAAACTCTTGACTTCATTTCAAAATATGTACTTCATCAAGCAAGGAGTTGACGACGCACTGTGTGCTTGTCAACACCTTATAAACACTAATAAAATAAGTTTTAAGAAGGGAGAAAAAATGAATAATATAACAATAATTTATAACGAAATATTAAAAAACAAACTAATGACAAAACCAGAACTAGAAAAATATATTAAAGAAAATGGAGATATACCACCATACAGAACTTTCAAAGAATGGAATAAAATAGGTTACCAAATACAAAAAGGAGAAAAAGCCAGAATAATAACAAAATTATGGTATTTTAAAAAAGGTAAAATAGATAAAACC
>CATLEX010000098.1 GCA_949927455.1 uncultured Clostridia bacterium | reverse complement strand
AAGGGAATATCATAAAAGTAGAAGATGATGGAAGAGGAATTCCAGTTGCAATTCATCCAAAAACAAATATTTCAGCTGCAGAAACGGTATATACAGTTTTACATGCACGGTGGCAAATTTGGTGGAGATAGTGGATATAAAGTGTCTGGAGGACTTCATGGAGTTGGTTCATCTGTTGTAAATGCATTATCTGCTTGGACAGAAGTAACAATTCAAAGAGATGGTGGAATTTTTCAAATGTCTTTTGAAAAAGGAAAAACAGTAAAGAAATTAGAAAAAGTAGGAGAATCAAAAAATACAGGAACTTTAGTTAGATTTTTAGCAGATGATACAATATTTGAAAGTACAAATTATGAATATGAAGTATTAGAAAAAAGATTTAGAGAAATGGCATTTTTAACAAAAGGTTTAAGAATTGTCATCGAAGATTTAAGAGAAGAAACTCCGAAAAAATCAGATTTTTGCTATGAAGGTGGTTTAATTTCTTTTGTTGAATATTTGAATAAAAATAAGGAAAAATTGCATCCAAAGCCAATTTATATTGAAAAAGATGGTGAATTTCCCGTTGAAATTGCTATTCAATATACGACAAGTTACTCGGAGAATATTTACACTTTTGTTAATAATATCAATACAATTGAAGGTGGAACTCATTTAGAAGGATTTAAACGTTCACTTACAAAAACATTTAACGATTATGCTAAAGCAAAAAATATTTTGAAAGAAAAAGATGGAAACTTGCAAGGAGACGACATAAGAGAAGGAATAACAGCTGTAATTTCTGTTAAAGTTAAAGATCCACAATTTGAAGGACAAACAAAGACAAAGCTTGGAAATAGCGAAGTTACAGGTGTTGTTCAATCTATGGTAAATGAAAACTTAGCTGCATTTTTAGAGGAAAATCCAAATGTAGCTAAGGCAATTTTGGAAAAATGTGTAAGTGCTGCAAGAGCAAGAGAAGCAGCAAGAAAAGCTCGTGAATTAGTACGTCGTAAAAATGCTTTAGAAACAACAACTTTACCAGGAAAATTGGCAGATTGTAGCAATAAAAATCCAGATGAATGTGAAGTTTACATAGTCGAAGGAGATTCAGCAGGAGGAAGTGCAAAACAGGGAAGAGATAGACGTTTTCAAGCGATTTTACCATTGTGGGGAAAAATGTTAAATGTGGAAAAAGCAAGAGCAGATAAAATTTATGGAAATGATAAATTAAATCCAGTTATTTTAGCGGTTGGGGCTGGAATTGGTAGCGATTTTGATATCACTAAAATTCGTTATGGAAAAGTGATTATTATGGCAGATGCCGATGTTGATGGGGCTCATATTAGAACTTTATTATTGACTTTCTTTTTTAGATATATGCGTCCATTGATTGAAAATGGAAATGTATATTTGGCTCAGCCACCATTGTATAAATTGTCAAAAAGAGGAATGGAAGATATTTATTGTTATACAGATGAAGATTTAGCAAAAGCTTTTAAAGAATTGGAAGAAAAAGGAATTTCAAGAGACCAAGTTGGAATTCAGAGATATAAAGGTCTTGGTGAAATGAACCCTGATCAATTGTGGGAGACAACGATGAACCCAGAAAACAGAATTTTGATAAAAGTTACAATGAATGATGCTATCGCTGCTGACGAGACATTTTCATTATTAATGGGAGATGATGTTGCTCCTCGTAAAAAGTTTATTGAAGAAAATGCAAAATATGTAAGAAATTTAGATGTATAGATTATAAAAGAAATCCACAGTTAGTGTACTAATTGTGGATTGTTTTTAACTTAAGAGAAACCCAGCTATACTGGGTACACCCAAAAACGAAAGAGCCAACCGAAATGTTGACTCTTTCGTTTCAAAAGTATAAGTTACCTTTCAAATAAGCGACAATGAATTTAGTTAATAAAAAGCATCAATTAATATAGAAATTGTTAATTCTGAATTGAAATCGAATGAGCATATGTTGTTCCGCTGTAGTCTTCAATCAAAACTTCATTAGAGCCTGAATATAAAGTAAATGAATAAGAACGTGCTATGTCATCTGCCGGAACTATCGTGTCAATTACAAAACCATGTGAAGGGGACCAAACAGAAAACTGTACATTTCCGCCCCCTCTAAAGCACTGACCTAGCATTGTTTATAGATTGTTTATTACTTACTGCTTCAGACCGTGTTGCAGCGATAACAGATATATTAGCTGCTACTGCAACAGTCAGTACCATTAACAAAGCTACCATAGATTTAATACGTTGTTTCATTGTGTACCACACCTTTCTTTAGGTCTTCATGTCGCTTCATCTATATCATATAAACACCCTTTAAAAGTATTTATATAATATACTAACTGATATAACAATAAAAATATTTAAACTTTCTTTTTGTTTATTAATAAAGTCGAGTAACATAAGAGAATCCTTACCGCCAGAAAAAGCGACAAGGATTTTTTTATCTCTATATTTTTTTAATTCTTGAATCAATATATCATTATATAATGAATGCATCATCTTTTTTATATATTTCTTCAAATTGTGTTTTTTTGGCTTCAAAACCTGTTCTATTCATCATACCATAAGCATATTCTTTTGCTTCTTCAACACCTGGCTGGTCAAAAGGATTAATATTAACTGATAAGCCAATAATAGGAACAATATACTGAAACAGCATAAATAATTGACATAAGCTGTATTCATCAAGAATATTAAGACCTATTTTTAATGAAGGAACTTTAGATGTAAGTAATGCTGCTTCTGTAGCTTTTAATTCAGAATTTAAAAGTTTTCCTAAATGAAGTCCATTTAAGTAGCTGAATGCTTCATAAAAATCGCCTTTAACACTAACATCATTATCATGAGTTTCAAGACCAATAAAAGTTACAACTTTATCAAGCGGACCTTCTCTAAAAAGTTGTATTTGTGAATGCTGGTCTATTGCACCAACAGTTCTTACTGGTGTTGTTCCAAAAGTGATTTCTTTACCGTCCATTGTATATTTTTTGCCAAGACTTTCACCCCACAGCTGGCAGAACCATTCTGCAAATTTATCAAGTCTTGAACTGTATGGCATAAGAACATTTATACTTTTGCCTTTATCCATAAAATATAAATATATTGCAGCAAGTGTCATAACCTGTTCAATACCTTCATCAGTAATGCTTGCAGCACCTGCTAACATTTTATCAATATCTATTCCTAAAAATGCTGCAGGAACAAGACCAACAGGGCTCATAACAGAAAATCTGCCGCCAATAGATGCTTCTATTGGAAAAGTTTTTAGATTATTCTGAGTAGCATATTCTCTTAAAGGACCTTTATTTGGGTCTGTTACAACAACAATATGTTTTTTTAAATCCTGCACATTTGATTTAAACCATTCATGAATTAAAGAATAGTTTTCAGCAGTTTCTACAGTATTACCTGATTTTGAAATAACAACTGCAAAAGTGTCTTCAGGAGTGCATATTTTTAATATAGATTGTATTTTAGATGGGTCTACATTATCTGCTACCCATACCCTTGGAAGACAGCCTCTGTCAGTATAGCTCATGGCATTGTAACCATAAGGTAATACTGCATTTACAACAGCTTCAATCCCTAAAGCAGAACCACCAATCCCAACAACTATTAAGTCATTAAAGTTTGTTTTAACATCTTTTGCAAACTCTTTTAACTCAGTTGTGTCATATTTTGGCAAATGTGGAAAACCTACTTTTCCATCATTAACCATCGCTTGAAGACGCTCATATCCTAGAGCTGCCTTTTTTTT
>CATLEX010000097.1 GCA_949927455.1 uncultured Clostridia bacterium | reverse complement strand
AATGCTCTTTTTCCATCACATGATTTACTGTTACAAAAATGCCATCATCCATTTTTTCAAACGTTGGAACATGTTTTTCAACTGCTGCATCTACTGAATTTGGCACCAATGTTTCCATCGGCTCCTCACAGCAAACAATGCCACACCCTTCACATTTACAATCTTCTATAGCACGCATCATAGCACCACATTTCTTACATTTTTTAATTACTAATTCTCTTTTCATATTTTTCCTCCTTCATTTTACTCCCACTCAATTGTTGCTGGTGGTTTTCCTGTAATATCATATACAACACGGTTTACATGTTCGACTTCATTCACAATTCTATTTGACACTTTTTCCAAAATCTCGAATGGAATTTTGCTCCACTCAGCTGTCATAAAATCAATGGTTGAAACTGCACGAAGCGCAATTGTGTAATCATACGTTCTCTCGTCTCCCATCACACCAACACTTTTCAAATTTGTCAAAACCGCAAAATATTGATTAATTGACCTATCTAAACCTGCATTTGCAATTTCCTCTCGGAAAATGTAATCTGCATTTTTCAAAATCGTTAATTTGTCGTCTGTGATATCTCCAATCACACGAATAGCAAGTCCTGGTCCTGGAAATGGTTGACGATATACCAAAAACTCTGGCAAACCTAATTCTAAACCAACAGCACGCACTTCGTCTTTGAACAAGTCACGAAGTGGTTCAATAATTTCTTTAAAATCAACACAATCTGGAAGTCCGCCAACATTATGATGGCTCTTTATTGTACTACTTGTGCCAAATCCGCTTTCAATAACATCTGGATAAATTGTGCCTTGTACCAAATAATCAACTACACCAATTTTCTTTGCTTCTTCTTCAAAGACACGAATAAATTCTTCTCCAATAATTTTTCGTTTTTTCTCAGGCTCTGTTATACCAGAAAGTTTGCTTAAAAAACGCTCTTTTGCATCGACTTTAACAAAATTTACATCAAAATTTTTCGTAAATACTTCTTCTACTTCCTCAGCTTCATTTTTGCGAAGTAAGCCATGGTCCACAAAAATACAAGTTAAATTTTTGCCAACAGCTTTATTGATTAAAGCTGCTGCAACAGAAGAATCTACACCACCTGAAAGGGCACAAAGCACCTTACCATTTCCTACTTTTGCTTTAATCTTTTGAATTGTTTCTTCTGCAAAAGCATTCATTTTCCAGTCGCCTTGACAACCGCAAATGGCGAAAATAAAATTTTTAATGACTTGTATTCCATTGCTCGATAAATTAACTTCTGCATGAAATTGAATACCATACAAATTTTTCTCTGCATTTTCCATAGCTGCATTTGGGCAATCTTTGGTTGAGCCAATATTTTCAAACCCCTGTGGTAATTCTGAGACAAAATCAGTATGTGTCATTAAAAAATTGTTTGTTTCCCCAAATGTATCAAATAATTTTGAAGTATTTTTGATTTTGACATCCATTACACCATATTCTCGCTTTTCAGCTCTTTGCACTTTGCCACCAAAAACATGTGTCATAAGCTGCATACCATAGCAAATTCCCAAAATTGGAATACCCAATTCAAAAATTTTTTCGTCTACACGTGGTGCGCCTTCTGCATATACGCTTGCAGGTCCACCTGTGAAAATAATTCCTTTTGGTGCTTTTTCTTTGATTTTATCAATTGAAATAGAAAAAGGTACAATTTCAGAATAGACATTGCATTCTCTCACTCTTCTTGCAATTAATTGATTATACTGCCCACCAAAATCTAAAATTAAAATTTTCTCTTTGTTCATATTTTACTCCTATTTTAATTATTCTCTCCATTATCAACATCTTTCAAAATAACATCATGTGCACCACCTTCTCGAATGCTGACGTTTGAAACTAGCACTAACCTTGCTTTTTCGTGCAATTCTGGAATAGTGATAGCTCCACAATTACACATCGTTGATTTAATTTTGCTTACTGTAATTGCCAAATTATCTTTCAAAGAACCTGCATAAGGAATATACGAATCCACACCTTCTTCAAATGCCAATTTTTTCTTGGTTGGGTCTTCCAAATAACGTTCCCAATTTCGCGCACGGTTGGAACCTTCTCCCCAATATTCCTTCACAAAATTTCCATTTCTTTTCACTTTTCGAGAAGGACTTTCATCAAATCTGGCAAAATAACGTCCCATCATCACAAAATCGGCTCCCATTGCCAAAGCAAGCGTAATATGATAATCATGTACAATTCCGCCATCTGCACAAATTGGAATATATACGCCTGTTCTTTCAAAATATTCATCACGTGCTTCTACTACATCCATCACGCTACTTGCTTGTCCACGTCCAATTCCCTTTGTTTCACGCGTAATGCAGATAGAACCACCACCAACACCGACTTTAATAAAATCAGCGCCTGCATCTGCCAAGTAATAAAAACCTTCTTTATCCACAACATTTCCTGCACCAATTTTGACACTATCTCCATAATTTTGACGAACCCAATCAATTGTATTTTTTTGCCAAACAGAATAACCATCTGAAGAGTCCATACAAACCATATCAACACCAGCTTCTACAAGTGCTGGAATTCTTTGTTCATAATCTCTTGTGTTAATACCAGCACCAACAATGTAGCTTTTATTTTCATCCAAAAAGGAATCAGGATTGTTTTTTCTATCTTCATAATCTTTGCGGAAAACTAAATGCGCTAAATTGTCATTTTCATCTAAAATTGGCAAACAACTAATTTTGTGCTCCCAAATCATATCATTTGCTTCTGACAAACTAATTCCTTTTTTGCCAAACACTAATTTTTCTTTTGGTACCATATAATTATCTACTGGCTCATTCACATCAACACGAGAAATACGATAATCTTTGTCAGTTACAAGTCCCAAAAATTTTCCATTTGGAGTACCATCTTCTGTTACCATAACAGTAGAATGTCCTGTTTTCTCAACAAGTGCAATTACTTCTCGAATTGGTGTACCACTTTTTACATTTGAATCACTATTGATAAATCCCGCCTTATGTCTTTTTACATTTCTTATCATTTGTGCTTGAGACTCAATGGATTGGGCTCCAAAAATAAAAGAGCAACCGCCTTCACGCGCTAATGCAATTGCCATTTCTTCGCCAGACACAGCTTGCATAATCGCAGACACAAAAGGTACGTTTGCTTCATACTTTGAATTTTCTCCTTTTTTAAATTTCACAAGTGGTGTTTTCAAAGAAACATTACTTGGAATACATCTTTCATCTGTTAAATTTGGTAATAATAAATATTCGTTAAATGTTCTTGATACATCTGATAAAACTTTTGCCATTTTTAAAATCCTCCTTTTTATTTAAATTTCACGTTTTTATTATATTTTTATATTATACTATAAATCAACATAAAAAGTCAACAACAAATTGTAATTTAACTATTTTTTTCTCTACAATGACATTCTGGATTTTCACAAGTACAATTAGGGTTATAACCACTAGTACATTCATCAGTACAAGTACATTTCCATCTTTTTAAAGTAGGAAATAATTTCGTACAATGTTCTTTCATTTCTTCATTCGTCATTCCTGCTTGTGAACCATACTCAGAACACATTTCTATGTATTTCTCCATTGTAACTTTGTCTATAAACTTCCCATTTTCAAAGCAATATTTACAATAATCTACATTGATACTTCCATCTTTATTGGTCCCTAATTGTTCATTAGATAATATAGGCATACCACAACTTTGACATATTTTATTTTCCATTTTTTATTCCTCCAATCCTTTTACAAATTT
Source organism: uncultured Clostridia bacterium (assembly GCA_949927455.1). Classification (GTDB taxonomy): domain Bacteria; phylum Bacillota; class Clostridia; order TANB77; family CAG-508; genus Scatovivens. The sequence goes on along the minus strand of CATLEX010000097.1, from coordinate 54 downwards.
CTTAATATCTATCATTAAGCTTTATCTTAAATTACTTGTTTCATTCTGATTACT
>CATLEX010000096.1 GCA_949927455.1 uncultured Clostridia bacterium | reverse complement strand
GCAAGTTAGAATACAAGATTGGGATATATCGTATGAAGTAATGGGGCAAGGAAACCCAGTAATATTGCTACATGGATGGTTGTGTGATCGAGAAACAATGCGTCCAATTGCCAATAGTTTGTGCGAAAATTTTAAAGTGTATTTAGTGGATATTGTGGGTTTTGGAAAAAGCGATTTGCCAGAGCATCCACTAAATACAAATGATTTTGGAGATTTTTTAGCAGAATTTGTAAACAAATTAGAAATTAAAAATCCAATTTTGATTGGTCATTCCAATGGTGGAAGAATGATTATCAATTGTGTTGGTAGAGGAATGGTTGATGCTAGAAAAGTAGTTTTGATGGATAGTGCGGGCTTAGTTCCAAAACGTAAACCGAAATATTATGTGAAAGTTGGTATTTTTAAGGCAGGAAAAGCGGTGCTAAACAAATTGCCTGATGTAGGTGGAATGAAAGATTTTAAAGAAAAATTATTTCATCATGTAGGTTCGAGTGATTATAGATCATCTGCGCCAGTTTTGCGAGAAACTATGAAAAATATTTTGAATGAAGATATGTCAGAATTATTACCTAATATCAAGGCTCCAACATTGCTGATTTGGGGAACAAATGACATGGATACACCAATTGCAGATGCCAAAAAGATGGAGAGCTTAATTCCAAATGCAGGTTTGGTGGAATATTCGAATTCGGGACATTTTGCCTATTTGCAAAATTTGCCAAATTGCATTTCGGTGCTGAACGAATTTTTCAAAAATGATAAATAAAAATAGGGAAGGAAGAAAATATGCAAAATATATTAATTGGTTTGAATTTTATATTATTTTTGATTTTCTTTTACAAAAGAGCACGTGAAGGCTTGCATATTTTACAATTAGAAAATTATTATAATGATAGATATGCAGTTTGGATGAAGCGTTACATTAAAAAAGTTTTATCGCTAAAAACAATTATTTTACTGGTAATTCCAATTATTTTGCTAGTTTTAAATTTAGTAATTCCAGCTTTAATTGTTAATATTTTTGTGTATTGTATTTTGGTTGCGACTTCTAAAAAGTCTAAAGAGAAAAAAGCATTTGTTGTAACGAGCCGAATTAGAAGAATGTATCTTACATATTTGCTTATTTTTCTTGTCATTGTTTGTACAGCAGTTTTTGCTAGTGAAAAAGTTGCACTTATCATAGCAAATATTTTTTCAATGATAGCCTATACATTTGTGTATTTGGTAAATTTAATCAACAGACCTGTGGAAAAAAGTATTCGCAAAAGTTATTGTGTAAAGGCAAGTAAAAAACTAAAAGAAGTTCGAAATTTGAAAGTCATTGGGATTACTGGAAGCTATGGAAAAACCAGTACAAAATATGCAGTCAATACGATTTTGTCACAAAAATTCAATACTTTAATGACACCAGAGAGTTACAATACAACGATGGGGGTTGTGCGTACCATTAACGAAAAATTAACCTCTACGCATCAACTTTTTATTTGCGAAATGGGTGCCAAATATGTTGGTGATATTAAAGAAATTTGCGATATTGTGAAACCAGAATGTGGCATTGTAACAGCTATTGGTCCACAGCATTTGGATACATTTAAGTCACTAGATAATGTCAGAAAGACGAAACTAGAATTGGTGGATGCGCTTCCACAAAATGGTTTGGCATTTGTGAATTGGGAGGACGAAAATATTAGAAATTCCAAACTTCCACAAAATGTAGTTAAATTTGGTTTGAATAAAAGTGCAGATTATTATGCAGAAAATATTCGTATTACAGAGCGTGGTTCTAGTTTTGATGTGGTTTTGCCAAATCGAGAAAAAATCCAAATTAAAACAAAATTATTAGGAAAATTAAACATTTTAAATATTGTAGGAGCGGTTGCCATTGCAGATAAATTAGGAATGACGGCAGAAGAAATCAAAATGGGAGCAAAATACTTGAAGCCTGTGTCACATAGGTTAGAGTTAAAGCAAAATCCAAATGGAAGCATTATTATTGATGATGCTTATAACTCTAATATAAAAGGTGCTAAAATGGCGTTAGAAGTATTGAAATCATTTGAGGCAAAACAACGTGTTTTGATAACGCCAGGAATTGTAGAATTAGGTGACAAAGCAGAAGAAATTAATCGAGATTTGGGAAAAAAAGCGGCAGAAAGCGCAGATTATGTGATTTTAGTAGGCGAGAAGCAAACATTGCCAATTTTGAAAGGTTTGCAAGATAAACATTACCCAACACAAAATACATTTGTTGCAAAAAATCTGGATGAAGCACTAAAAGAAATGAACCGAATTACGAGTAATCATACAGTTATTTTGCTAGAAAATGATTTGCCAGATAATTATCTATAAAAATAAAAAGGAGAACGATAAAATGAAAATTAAGTTAGGAATATTTTTTGGAGGAAAGTCTGTGGAACATGAAATTGCAGTGATTACTATGTCACAAGCAATTTCAGCGCTAGATCCAGAAAAGTATGAACTTGTTCCGATTTACATTTCAAAAGAAGGTGTGATGTATACTGGGGACGATTTGTTGGATTTATATCAATATAAAGATATGGAAGTTTTACTAAAGAGAAGTTATAAAGTTTGTGTGGTGAATGACGGAAGTGGCGTAAAAGTGATGCGTTGCCCAGCACCAATGATTGGAAAAAAAGTGTTAAATACGATTGATGTTGCTATTCCAATTATGCATGGAACCAATGGTGAAGATGGAACGATTGCTGGTTTTTTAAATATGCTTGGAATTCCGTATGTAGGACCGGATATTTTAGCTTCAAGTATTGGTATGGATAAAATTTTAATGAAAAAAGTTTTGAAGGAATCAGGACTTCCAGTTGTTGATTATGTATCTTTTTATAGCATGGAATACATAAAAGACGAGGAAAAATATTTGAACCAAATAACAGAGGAAATCGGATTTCCTGTGATTGTAAAACCGGGGAATTTGGGTTCTAGTGTAGGCATTAGAAAAGCGAAAAATAGGCAAGAATTGGAAGAAGCGATTGAGTTTGCTATGGAATTTTCAGATCGTATGATAGTGGAAAGAGCAGTTGAGAATTTAAAAGAAATTAATTGTTCAGTAATTGGAAATATCACAGAAACAGAAGCTTCTGTGTGTGAAGAACCTTTTTTTTCTGACGAAATTTTAAGTTATGCAGATAAATATATGGGTGGAAATGCTACTAAAAATAAAGCTGGAATGAAAGGAATTGCAGGTGCAAAGGCTGGAAATGGCAAATTGGGAGGCAGTAAAGGAATGGCAGCATCAAGCAAAAAGTTACCAGCAGATATTCCAGATGAAAAAAGAGATGAAATTCAAAGCTTAGCGAAAGAAACATTTAAAGTTTTAGGATGTAGCGGTGTTGCGCGAATTGATTTTTTGATGGATACACAAACAGAAAAAGTATATGTCAATGAAATTAACACGATTCCGGGAGCGCTATCTTATTATTTGTGGGAAGCAAGCGGAAAAACATTTGAGCAAGAAATGGACCAAATGATTGAAATTGCACTTAAGAGACATCGTGAACGTGAAAAGTTAACATTTTCATATGACCAAAATATTTTGGCAATGCAGGGAAGTCCAAAAATGGGTATGAAAGGGAAAATTAGCAAATAAAAATATTTAAACTGTAAAAAACTTATTTAATTATAATATATAACAAAAATATAACATACAACAAATCTATTGACATGCATTCAAATAAATGCTAAAATAAAACCAACACACAATAGAGGAGTTGTAAAAATGAAAAAGCAAAAAGTAATTGAACTAGTTAAAATAGCGCAAACTCTTGCGGCTGTACACACACACACACACATGTAGTTTTAAAGGATAGTTTAGTTCAAAAAAGAAATATTCATAGAAAAAATAAAATAAAAAAAGAAGTAAATGTAGACGAAAAAACTACATTTATTAGAGATGTCAAGC
>CATLEX010000095.1 GCA_949927455.1 uncultured Clostridia bacterium | reverse complement strand
GAAATAAGTGAACAATTTTTACAAGAAAATAAAGAAGTAGCTGTTTTAGTAGAGGATTTTTGTGAAAAATATTTTTAGATTGAGAGGATAATAGATGATTTTTAAGCCAGATGCGATTTATTTTGAACCAGATATTGAAAATTATGTTTTAGGAAGAGAATTATTACAGAAATATGAAAGTTTTCCTAAATTTACAATTGAAAATCATAATAATATTCCACAAATGCGAAGTCAAAGTAATTCAGAGTTTCCTCAAATGAAAAAACATTTGATTATTGCGACTCGAAAAACGCATAAATATACAGAAAATCATAAAGTTTCTGATTATTTAGTGCCATATACATCATCAGGTTGTACAGCAATGTGTTTGTATTGTTATTTAGTTTGCAATTATAACAAATGTGCGTATTTGAGATTATTTGTCAACCGTGAGCAAATGTTAGATAAAATCATAAAAACTGCTGAAAAAAGTGAGAAAGAGTTAACTTTTGAAATTGGAAGTAATAGTGATTTGATTTTAGAAAATTCGATTACTAATAATCTGGTTTGGACAATAGAAAATTTTGCAAAATCGAAAAAAGGATTTCTGACATTTCCTACGAAATTTGATATGGTGGATCCTATTTTAGATTTGAAAGGAAAAGAAAAAATCATTGTTAGAATGAGTGTCAATCCAGAAGAATTAATTGACAAAATTGAGCTGGGAACGTCGCCACTAAAAAATCGAATAAAAGCAATTAATAAATTATGTCTTGCAGGTTATCAAGTTGGAATTTTGATTGCTCCAATTATTTTAGTGGATCAGTGGAAAGAATATTACAAAGAGTTGATTTTAACTTTATATGAATTGTTGGAGCCTTGTGCAAAATCGAGTGTGTTTTTTGAACTTATTTTTATGACGTATAGTTACATTCATAAAATGATTAATAGTGAGGCTTTTCCTCATGCAATGAATTTGTATAATCCGGAGCTAATGACTGTTCGTGGGCGTGGAAAATATTGTTATAAAAAGGAAATTAGAGAAGAAGCAGAGACGTTCTTGCTAGAACTTTTGCAAAAATATTTTCCAGAAAATAAAATTTGGTATGTAAGTTAATTTTTTTACGAAAGCACTTGACTTGAGGCAAAGATAAGACATATAATTCAATTAATAGAATGTACAAATAGACGACAATTAGCATATTATATACTAGGTGATTAATTTGAGAGAAAAGCAATATAATAGACAAAAATGTGTTCAATATGCAAATCAATGGGCACTTTCTAGAAATCCGAGTTATTATGATTATGAAAAGATTGGTGGAGATTGCACAAATTTTGCATCACAATGTATATATGCAGGTTGTGGTGAAATGAATCCGAAATCGTGGTATTATTGGAATGCCAATAATAAATCTCCTTCGTGGACAGGAGTAGAGTTTTTGTATGATTTTTTAGTGAATAACAAGTCAGTTGGACCACGTGGTATGGAGGTTTCACAAAATCAAATTCAAATCGGAGATTTGATACAACTGTCTCAAAATGGGCAAAGATTTTCACATAGTTTGATTGTGGTTGCAATTCAAAATGTCAATTATTTAAGCGATATTTTAATTGCAACTCACTCACAAGATGCTCTAAATAGACCAGTTGCCACATATGATTTTCAAAAAATTCGATTTGTGCATATTAGTGATACTATTAAGCTTTAGCTGTTACAGTAGTTATATGCAATTTGCGGAGCAAATTGCATTCATTAAAAAATAGGAGGAAAAATGAGAATAGCAATTATTTCAGATATACATGCAAATTTAGAAGCACTAAAAACAACATTAGCAGATATTCAAAAAAGAAAAATTGATAAAATATTTTGTTTGGGTGATATCGTCGAAAAAGGGCATCACCCAGAAGAATGTGTGAAATTGATAAGAGAAAATTGTGAAGTAGTTGTACAAGGAAATTGTGATGTGGATTTAGATACTTCTATTTATCAAAAACCATTACATAATATTCCAGTTGAATTAATGCATGCAAGGGTGAATTGGCTAAATAGTTTGTTATCAGAAGAATCGAAAGAGTATTTAATGAGTTTGCCATTTTCATATGAATTTTATATGAGTGGGAGTCTAATAAGGTTACTTCATGCTTCGCCAATCAAAAAAACGCATGTCATTATTAATGAAGATTCATATGAAGATAAATATAAAATGTTTGAACCAAGTGAAAATACAGTTTCGCAAGAAGTAGCAGATGTGGCAATTTATGGACATTTGCATTGTCCCTATATGAATAAATTTTATAATAAGACACTAATTAATGTAGGTAGTGTTGGAAATAGTTTTGATGTAGTTAGGGATAGCGAAAAAGATAGTGACGTATTGGAAACAACAACAAGTCATTATTTAATTTTAGAAGGCGAATATGGTGCGAAAGAATATGGCGCAGATTTTAGTTTTGAATTTGTGCGAGTATGCTATGATATTGATAAAGAATTGGCAGATTTGAATCAGAATTTGGAGCCTGAGGCTTTTGAAAAAGAACTGCGAGAAGGGGTTTATCGAAACATGAGTAAAATTAAAGATAAAGCAAGAGAACTGGAGAAAAAGAGGAGAGTATGAGAGATTTAAGAATTGAGAAATTAGCGGATAATTTGATTACATATTCAGTGGATTTGAAGAAAAATGAGAAAATTTTAATTGAAGTGATTGGAACAGATGGAATTCCACTTGCCAAAGCTCTTATGAAACAAGCCTATAAAATTGGAGCTATTCCATTTTTTAATTTGATTGATCAATCACTACTTAAGGAAATGCTAAAAGATTTGTCAGAAGAGCAAGTTAAATTGTATGCGAAATATGACGAGACACGAATGAAAGATATGGATGCTTATATTGGAATTAGTGCTTCTAAAAATTCGTCTGAGATGGCTGGAATAGCTCAAGATAAGTTAAGATTATACAATGAGCTATACACAGTTCCTGTTCATTTTGTGGAAAGAGTGCTTCATACAAAATGGTGTATTTTGCGATATCCAAATTATTCTATGGCACAAATGAGCAAAATGAGTTTGGAGGATTTCGAAGATTTTTATTTTAAAGTGTGTAATTTGGATTATGGAAAAATGTCAAAGGCGATGGATCCACTAGTTGAGCTTATGAACAGAACAGATAAAGTTCATATTTTAGGGAATGGAACGGATTTAACATTTAGTATCAAAGGAATTCCAGCAGAAAAATATCGAGGCACATTTAATATTCCAGATGGAGAAGTGGCATCTAGCCCTGTGAAAAATAGCGTAAATGGTTATATTACTTATAATACAGAAACAAGTTATAATGGTATTACTTTTAACAATATTCGTTTTGAATTTGAAAATGGAAAAATTGTAAAAGCCACAAGTAATCATACAGAAGAGTTAAATCAAATTTTAGATACAGATGAAGGAGCACGTTATATTGGAGAATTTGCGATTGGCGTAAATCCTTATATTGAAAAGCCAATTGGTGATACTTTGTTTGATGAAAAAATAAAAGGTAGTTTTCATTTTACGCCAGGTGACGCATTAGAGGAAAGTGACAATGGAAATCGTTCTAGCATTCATTGGGATATTGTCAATATTCAAACATCAGAGTTTGGTGGCGGAGAAATTTGGTTTGACGATGTGCTAGTTAGAAAAGAGGGGTTATTTTTGCCAGAAGAATTATTGCCACTCAACCCAGAGAATTTGGTTTAATATATTACAAAAAGATAACAAAAATGTAACATACAACAAATCTATTGACATGCATTCAAATAAATGCTAAAATAAAACCAACACACAATAGAGGAGTTGTAAAAATGAAAAAGCAAAAAGTAATTGAAACAGTTAAAATAGCGCAAACCCTTGCGGCTGTACACACACACACACACACACACACACACACACATGTAGTTTTAAAGGATAGTTTAGTTCAAAAAAGAAAT
>CATLEX010000094.1 GCA_949927455.1 uncultured Clostridia bacterium | reverse complement strand
ATATTATAAATAATAAAAAAGAAGTAGAGCTTAGCGGGACACTAAACAATCCTTTCAAAAATCTATCGACAGAAGAGTTAAGGAAAATTTTAGATGAATAATTTAAAAGAAGAAATAAAAAAGCAAGTACGTTTGGAATTGGCTAGACGTGATTTTTTTGAATATTGTAAGTTGATGGCGTCTGATTTTTATAAAGCAGATAGGGCTTTTTTAAAAGATGTGTGTAGTCAGTTACAGGATTTTTATGAAAGTGATGAAAAAATCTGTGTGATTAATATGCCACCAAGGCATGGAAAGTCAAGAACAGCAGGAAAATTTGTTGAATGGATTTTAGGAATTAACCCGAAAGAAAAGATAATGACTGGTTCATATAATGAGACGTTATCTGGAACATTTGCAAAATCAGTGAGAGACACTATTGCATCCGAAAGGACAGAAGGTGTTTTGGTTTATAATGATATATTCCCTAATACTAAGATAAAGTATGGTGAAGCGAGTAGCAGTAAATGGGCACTTTCTGGAAGTGGACAAGCAAATTATTTGGCAACTTCGCCTACTGGTACAGCAACTGGATTTGGTTGTACTCTTATGATAATTGATGATTTAATTAAGAATGTACAAGAGGCTTATAATGAAAATGTTTTACAAAAACAGATTGACTGGTTCATTAATACAATGTTGTCGAGAACTGAAACAGGTTTTAAATTGATTATTATTATGACGAGATGGGCAAGTTCTGATTTGGCTGGATATATTTTAGAAAATTTTGAGAACGTAAGACATATTAATTACAAAGCTGTACAAAAAGATAGTTCAATGTTATGCAGTGATATTTTGAATAAAGAAGATTATGATTTAAAAACGAAAAACATGAATAAAGACATTATTTATGCGAATTATCAACAGGAGCCTATTGATGTTAAGAATCGATTATATAGTAAGTTTAAAACTTATGAGAAGTTACCACCAGCACATTATATTATGAATTATACAGATACAGCTGACGAGGGGGATGATTATTTGTGTTCGATCGATTATCAAATGTATGGTAGTGATTATTATATATTAGATATTTTGTATACAGATGAGGCTATGGAAATAACAGAACCAGCAGTTGCTGAAATGCTTACGAAAGATAGAGTAGGGTTTGCAAATATAGAAAGTAATAATGGTGGTAGAGGTTTTGCAAGAAATGTGCAAAGAGAATTAAAGTTATTAAAAAATACGCATACCAAAATAAATTGGTTTCATCAAAGTGAAAATAAAATTGCAAGAATATTAAGTAATTCGACTGCTGTTATGAATAATATTTATTTTCCTGTGAATTGGGAAGATAAATGGACAGAATTTGCACATCATATAAAACATTATGTGAGAGATGGAAAAAATAAACATGATGATGCAGAAGATTGTTTGACTGGTGTATATGAACATCCAAAGCCAAATGCGATTAGCTTTGGATATACCAAACCAGTATAGGAGGAATAAAATGATACAATGGAATAAGGAAACATTAGAAAGTCCCAATAGTGTGGCACAAATTTTAACATTAGCAGAAACAGAGTGGAATAATCGAAAAGAATTATATAAACGAATTAGAAGAAAGACATCTTATTCAGAAATTGTAAGCACAGATGATAATAAAATAAAAGTAGGATTTGAGAATTATATTAATTCTATGGTAACTGGTTATTTTGCAGGTAAAACTCCAATCTATGATGTTGAAAAAATATCAGACCCTAAAAAGTTAAATATCATCAAAAGAATATTAAATAAAGTATTTAGTGTAGACAAAAATAAAGATGAAGAATTAAAGGTGCTAATTGATTATATTAGTAAGTATAATGATGAAGCAGCAGAGTTTTTTGATTTGTCTTTTGATTATTTTGGCATGAGGGCTTGCTATGAAGTGTTGTATGAGAATGACGAAAATGAAATTGTATACACAAAACAAAGCGCTTTGAATACAATTGGAATTTTTGATTATTCAACGCCAGTACAACAAATAGGACAATTACGAAAATGGACAGAGAAAGATAAAAATAATAACGATATTATAATTGTGGAGTTGACGACAATAAATGGAAAGAGATATTATTCGCCAACTCCGGAAGATTATAAAAAGTTAAAAGAAGATGAAAGTAGGTATGAGGAAAGTAAGTGGAATATGCTTCCTTGTATCGCAATAGAAAATGAAATGGGATTATCATGTTTTGAATTGGTAATCTCTTTAATTTGTGCTTATGAAAGGGTAATACAAAATAGTAGAAATACATTTCAATATAATGATGATGCAAAATTGAAAATAACAGGGTATAGTCCACAAAATGAATTAATGGTAACAAAACTAGATAAAGAAGGAAATCCAGAACTAGATGAAAACGGACAAGAAAAGCAAGTGCTTAATGAGGCAAGAAAAAAGGAAGATGAAGCTATGCTAAAAATGGGAGTTTTTTATACACCAGATAATTCAGGAGATATTGCTTGGGTAGAGAAAAACGTACAAGATACAGCATTACAAAATCATAAAAAGACGTTGATTGATTTAATTTCGATGATTTCTGGAGTGCCAAATATAACAGATTTAGGATTTACAAATGCAGACAATGCTAGTGCTTTAGATAGAAAGTTTTTTGCATTAGAACAGATGATTACACAAGCTGATAAACAGTTCAAAAAAGCCATTTTAAGACGTTGGGAAACAATTATTGATAGGATTAATAAGAGAAAAAATAAGCAGTACGATTTTAGAAGTATCAAGATTGATTTACAGAGAAATTTGCCAACCGATAAAGGTACTGAAACGGATAGAGCATTGAAACTAAGAGGATTATTGAGTGACGAAAGTATTATTGATATGTTACCAGATGATTTTGATAGCATTTCAGAGTTGGAAAAAGTGGATAAACAAAATCAAGAAAATATGGAAAAGAATTTAGAAAATATGCAAATATTAGGAAGTGATGGCGAAGATGGAAAAATGGAATTATCACAACAAACAGATGAAAAAGCTAAAGGGGATATATCAAAAAACAAGCAGACAAACTCAAAACAGATTGCAAATGATACTGAGAATGTACCATTTCAATCAAAGCAATCTATATCAAATAGCAAACAGTAAGACGAAAAATAGTGTAAACACATATATTGAAGAGATGAAGGATAAAGGATTGCTGACTGGTTATTTTGGATTGTTGGCTAAGAATATATATGGTAGAACTAGAGTGAAAAATTGTGAAGTTTTAGAGTTGCTGATTTATGGTGCTTATAGAGAGGAACAAAGTAAATTGGAGAAAACAGAGTTAAATTTGTTTAAAGATGTGGCTGATTATTATTATCAGCAGGGACAAGAAGAGGTTAATGAAGCATTAAATAAGAAAAGGAAGGTGTCTGTGATGTCAGATGCTTTTTTTTTGGCTTTGTTGGAGATGCCAAACGCAAAAGGTTATACTTGGAAACAATATGTCGAAGCCATTATAAAATATAATGCAGACCAGATTTATAGACAATGTGTAATCAATATCCAACAAAACAAAGAAAACAAGATTGATGACGATATATTTCAAAATATTATCAAAAAGCAACAAAATGCAAAGTTATGTGTGAATGGGGATAAAATTTCTGGCGATGTTGATTTGATGCTAATAGGATTAAATAATCAAGCAAAAATAGAAGGAATGACATCTATTGATAAAAATGCAGAGGTTGTATTTATTTCGGATATGTGCGAACATGTGACTGATATGTGTTCTTATATGAACGGAATGAGATTTAAAGTAAATGGAGAAAATGAGTTCGATAGATATTATGGAGAAACTCAAAAAGAATTGAAAATAGTAAGAATTAAATGTAAGGGATTGGTATTAGGTGTCAATCTTCCACCAATTTCACATCATTTTCATTATTGTCATTCAACAATACAGTATGCAAGGAATAGAAGTGTACAAAAAGTAATTCTAACAGAAGATGAAGGGTTCTGGAAAAGCTTTAATATTAATAAATTTGTAAGAAAAGATATTACATATAATAAAG
>CATLEX010000093.1 GCA_949927455.1 uncultured Clostridia bacterium | reverse complement strand
TAATTTAACTTATCAATTCTTACATTATTTTTTTGTCTCTAATATTTCCCCTGTTAGAGACATTTAGGGGAAAAAATAATTGAAAAGGAAAAATTTATTTTATGAAAAAGCAAAAAAAAATTATGTTGTCAGATATTGAAGTAAAGCTACTTATATCAAGTTTAGGTTTATTCTCAGATATGATAGACGGTTTTGAAAGTATCATTTATAAAAAAGCTTACGAAGAATTACAAATTATGGTTATTAATACATATAACAAGCTTGTTCCAGAAATAGAACAAGTAGAAATATAAAAAATGAAAGGAAGATAAAAAAGTATGAAAAGTAGAGGAAAATTCAAATTTAAGTCATTAGTTGCTAAAGAAGGTGGCGAATTTATTAACAATAAAGGCGAAAAAGTACCATATAAAGCAAGTTATGCTTTAAAGGTAGACGAAATCACAGAAGAAGGCATATTTGAAAGAACATTCAAACTTGCTGTTGATAGTATTATCGTTAAAGATTTACAAACTTTAGAGCCTTATACAGATGTTATCATAGACTTTGATGTAAAGTTTTATAGTTCTAATGTTTCGCTTATTCCGATAGCTGTTTCTCAAAAATAGCTGTTTGAATATAGATATACTAAAGTGAAGGAGTTGATAGTATGGAAGGTGCAACAGATATGACAACCATTTTGCAACCATTAATCACAGCAATAACGAACTCAATTACCCCAGCACAAATCGTTGGTGTTTTAGCAGCTGTAGTTGGTGTTGGTATGACATTCGTTTTAATGTGGTTTGGTGCAAGAAAGCTAAAACAAATTTTTACAAATGCTGTTACAAAAGGAAAAATCAGCTTTTAGTTTTCAATAAAAAGAGATGTGGAATTTCTCCTTTGTTTTTTTCACATCTCTTTTTTTAAATAAAAGGAGTAAAAATGGATAGTTTAGAATGTTTAAAAGGTTCACACAACTTTTTTAATATATTTCGTGTGATTAATTATAAAAGGAAATTCTCTAATACCCACCCTACTTATTTTTATCCAGCAGGCTTACTCGTCTTTTGTGCAGAACAAGGAGCAGGAAAAACTTTATCAGCTGTTCAATATTGTGTTCGTATAAATGAAATGTACAATAATTGTATATTTTGCACAAATGTTTCAATTAGAGATTTTTCAGTTAATTGCTATTATAAAATTTGTCAGTTGACTTCTAGTATAACGATTATTAATTATTACTTAATTGAAAATGACGAACTGGTAAGAACTGTTTGTATATCAGATTATGACGGTGAAGTTCAAACACATATTGAGAAATTCCGTGAAGATGTAAAAATTGTTATAGCTTATGACGGTATCGAATGTATCAAAGATCTGTCGAATGGTTTTGAAGGTGTTTTGTATTTAATCGACGAAATACATCTTGAATTTAACTCATTAGAAAGCAAAAACATACCAATTGAAATCATGGTTGAAGTATCACAACAGAGAAAACAACGTAAACATATTGTCGGAACTTCTCAAGTTTATATGCGACTTGCTAAGCCACTTCGTGAACAAATCGACACAGTTGTTATATGCAAAAATTACTTGCAATGTATTCAATACAACAAAGTAATTAATGGAAAAACAGCCACAGAGGAAAACGGAAAATTACACGCAGATATTATCCGTAAATTTCTATGGATACATCGACCAGAGTTATATAGTTCATACGACACATTTGCAAAAATGAAACGTTATCGTAAAGAATGGAACGGTGTATCACGTTCAAATATTTACAACGAAGAAAGGAGCTTGAAAAATGGAAATTGATTATACAATTATTGTTAATTTAGTAGTACAAGTTATTGGAAAAGCCTTGCCAATAGGTTCTATTTTCTTGTTAGCAGAAAGGATTGTAAATCTGTTTTTAAGTATGGCGTTTCCAAAAACTTTTAAAGGGGGCTTATAAATGGAAAATGAAATAAATGAAGAGCTGGAAGAAATAACAGAAAATTATGAAATAGAAGAAACAGACGACTTAGAAATTTTAGATAATTCCACAGACATATATTCTGAAGATGTTTCAGAAATTACAGATGAATTAACTACTGACAATTCTTCAAATACCATAATTGAAAATCAAACTTTAGTATTAGAAAAGTTAGATAGTCACACAACTTGTTTAAATGCAATTTTTTTTCTGATTTGTCTATGGTTTGTGATAGATGTAATACGACATATGATAGATACGAAATAGAAAGGAAAATAAAGCTATGAAAATCAAAAATAAGCTATTATTAATTTTTATATTATTTGCTTTTATTGTTTTCTTAAATCATACAAAAAGCTTTTGTGTAGAATATGAAAAGCCAGAACATATTGCTGATTTGCCACGGTTATGAACAATTATATTCAACTTATAAGTTACAAAATAGATATTATGGTTATGTAGTTTTACAAGATAAATTAACAAAAGACTTGAATTATATTTTTTATACATCGCCTAATATTACAGCTAGTTTGATTGTTTCTGGTTTATTTTCATCAGGTTTAGAAAATATGTATTTATATGGTTTTAAATTTTCGGAAGATAATAAGTTTGAAAGATTGTCTGTTGCACCTATTACAATTCAATTAAAATATTCCTCAGCTGAAAATGTTTACACAGTTTATAATGTCGAAAATAGCGTTTTAAGTCGCTCTATATTATCTTTTAGTGAAAGTTTTAGCAATATAAATCCTCTTACTTCTCAAATAGATAGTAATATTAATATTTTTGAAAGATTTGATATTTTATATAGTACCTATGATATTTACGTGAATATGGATACTCGTGCTTTCAATGAAATGCCTGTGCTTTCTAAATCAGATATGACATTGATTTATAGTAATCATGAGAATGTTGAACCAGATTTGAATTTTACAAAAGTATTTGAATTAAATCTATTTGACAAAAATTTCAATGATGCAAAACATACTTTTACATTAAAAGCAAATAAAGACGACGTTCGTTATAACGAATTAATGGAATTGATAAAGAATGAAAATAATTATTGTATTTATTTAACAGATTATGCGAGGTTACTCACTTATGAAGACAATAGTTTTTACAGTCCGTTAAAATCGCGGTTCGTATTTGATGTCACGGTTACATAGATTTTCTAGTTTCAAAAAATGCTTGTTTTTACTTTAGTCCACATTACAACCGAATAAAAAATACAGTTGGTGGGCTACCAGACGATAAAATTACTGATAGAGCAAAACGTTTCTTTTTTACTCTGGTGTATAGTGACGATAGCGACAATAGCGAAGACGCACCTTTCAAGCAACAGACAGATAATGGCATAATATGGTCTTTATATGATTATGCTAACGGTTCTAATATAACTTCTTCAGATATTTTAGGTGATGTAAAAAATTCATATTTTATAGGCTCAAATCAGACAATTTACTATGCAAAAGAAGATAGCAATTATATTTTAGATAAAATAACAAATAACATCTATTATGTTGGTTGTAAAGGCGACGGAAAAACACGTGGCGAAGATAATCGCATATACAATTTTGGATTTTCTGGTGGCTTGATAAGGAGATTTTTCTTAAGCGAATTTGATTTCAAAGATAAAATAAACAATACGAATAATGCTATTTCTGATAAAAAGAACACTGTTATAACAGATAGTACAGACGGAAAATCAAATATTGTTCCTACAGATAACACCTCACAAACTTATCCGAATAATTCAACAACAGACAATACAACAGACGAACAAGACAAAAATAACGCTGATAATAAACGTCCGCCTTATATTTCTGATAGCACTTCTCCAGATAAAACTGACGACACTTCAAACTGGAGTATATGGGACTTTCTAAAGGGTATTTTTGACGTAATTACTGATCTTGGAAATATGATTAAAAACTTATTTATTCCGTCTGGAGATTTCTTTGGCTCTCTATTTAGTAATTTAAGTGAGTGGTTTAGTGGAAAATTAGGTTTTATCTTTTACCCATTTGAATTGATTATTGAAATTTTAGAACGCATACTAACCATTGATTTTGGCGAACCAATTTTCAATATTCCAGATATTCAAGAGCCATTCACACAACATAAGCTAATATCAGCTAAAACATTTAATTTAAACGATTTGTTAGAAAACAATATATTTAAAACGGTACACGATATTTACTTAGTATGTGTTGATACAATTATCATATTTTACTTAGTAAATTTAGCAAAGAACAAATTTAAGGAGATAACAGAAAAATGATTATAGAAGGTTTATTGAATTTAGTTTTTACATTGTTAAAATTTGTGTTTTCATGGCTCAATTTGCCAGCCATGCCAGAGAGCTTAACATCAAGTATTAATATATTTTTTGACTTAGTATTTAACAATTTGTCACTATTAGGCTTCTTTATACGCCCTACTACTCTTACGATAGTAATACCTATTTTAATTATATTAATTAATTTTGAGAGAATTTATAAATTTACAATGTGGATATTGAGAAAAATACCATTTTTAAATATTTCATAACATAATAAATAAATGTTTTTTTCGTGCTTGCGTGAGCAAGCCGAAAAATGTTTATTTATTATGAAACAAGAAAAGAAAATAAAAGGAGATAAAAAATGAAAAATAAGAAAAAAGGTTT
>CATLEX010000092.1 GCA_949927455.1 uncultured Clostridia bacterium | reverse complement strand
ACATCATCAATCAAAAATCGTACTGGTTTACCTTCTAATTTAGAAGATTTGACATTTTCTTTGGCCCACTCAGTCATTCCCTTAGAACTATCCACATGGCAAACAGAAGCACCAGCAGCTAGACAGGCAACTGTCGCACCACCTGTATACGCAAATAAATTCAAAACTTTAATGGGACGTTTTTCTGCTTTTATTTTTTGCATCATCCAATCCCAATTAACTGCTTGTTCTGGGAATAATCCTGTATGCTTAAACCCCATTGGTTTAATGTTAAATGTCAAATCTCGATAATGAATTTGCCAATTTTGTGGAATTTTTTTCGTATATTTCCAACCACCGCCACCTTGGCTACTTCGATTATAGCGTGCATCAGCCGTTTTCCATAAAGCTGGAAATGATTTTTCTTTCCAAATAATTTGTGGATCTGGACGAATTAATTTCACATTTTTCCACACTTCCAATTTTTCTCCATCAGCCATATCTAATATTTCATATTCTTGCCAATTTCTTGCTACTTCCACTGCCTTCCAATTTCCTTTCTAACTCACATTTGATTTCTTCTATCATTTCTTTGGGAGTTGAAGCACCTGCTACAATTCCAATTTTATCCTTTTCCTCAACTAAAATATTTTCCAAATCCTCGCTTGTTTGAACATAAAACGTTTTTTGGCAATCTTGTGCTGCTAATTCATATAATTTTCTGGTATTACTACTGTTTTTTCCTCCCACAACAATGATGCAGGTTGCTTCTTTTGCCATTTTCTTTACTTCTAATTGCCTATCTTCCGTTGTCCTGCAAATCGTTTTGTCAATCTTAACTTCTGCTTCCCAAAAATTTTTCACAATTTCTTCTGCTAATTTATCAAACTTTTGACTTGAAAAAGTCGTCTGTGAAACAACATAGACTGAACCCAAATTTGTTTTTTCATATTCTTGATAAGCATCTAAAATGTCGTCTTCTGTTCCAATAATAGCTGCATTTTTACCCGAAAATCCAAAAGTAGCAATTACTTCAGGATGATTTTTCACACCAATAATGATAATAAACGAACCAGCTTTTTCACGTTCTACTTTATCATGAACCAATTTTACATTACTACAAGTTACATCCATCACTTTCAAATTTCTCTCCTTCGCTTTTTGATAAGTGATTGGTGGCTCGCCATGTGATCGGATAATTATGGTTGCATTCTCTGGCACTTCTTCCACAGAATTTACTGTAATCATACCTTTATTCTCCAAATCCTGAATGACTTGGTTATTATGTACAATTTCGCCTAAACAATAGACTGGTTGTTCCTGTTTTAATAATTCATTTGCTTTTTTTATTGCTAATCCTACACCTGGACAAAATCCAGCATTTTGGGCAACTGTTATTTCCATATTTTCTCCTTTTTATGTATTGATAGAAGCGCTTTAAAGCAACTTCTATATGGCCAATTGTTGCAATATTGTTACAAAATGATACAGCAAATAAATTAATACTGCAACACTTAAGGTTGTCCCAACAAGCAACACTCCTATCAAAAATTTTTTCATTTTTTCCTCCTGCCTAATAGTTTTCTTCTTTAACTATATATGCAGAATTTTTAGTTTTATGACATTTTTACTTAAAATAAATTTTCTGGAACGTCCTCAAATTCCATTTTTTCTTTTGTTATTGGATGTACAAAACTCAAATAATACGCCCATAATCTCAAAGGCTTGCCTTTTCCTCTTACGCCATATTTTTGGTCACCATATAAACTATGATTTCTCGCAGCAAACTGAACTCTAATTTGATGATGTCTTCCTGTATGCAAATTTACTTTCACAAGAGACAAATTTGTTTTTTCATTGTAAGATACTACTTCATAATCCAAAATGGCTTCTTTAGCATTTTTTGCATCTTCTTCTACCACTTTGCTTGTATTCGTTCTCTCATTTTTTTGCAAAAAGTCTTGAAAAATGTCTTTCTCTTTTTCCATTTTTCCATCACACATCGCCAAATACTTTTTTTGAAATTCTTTCTTGCGAACTTGCTCACTTAGTCTCGAAGCTGCTTTAGAAGTTCTCGCAAAAACCATGACACCGTCCGTGTGGGTCTGTCTAATCTATGAACTAATCCTAAGTAAACTTCACCTGGCTTATGATATTTTTCTTTGATATATTTTTTGACAATCGTTAGCATATCTTCATCACCTGTTTTGTCTGCCTGTGATGGAATATTTCTTGGTTTCTCCACAACAATAACATGATTATCTTCATATAATATTTTTAAATTTTGCATTTGCCACTCCATTATCTACACACTCTGTTTTCAGCTCTACCATATTGCATATAATGCATATAATATAATTCAAAACGATTGCCATACGCATATTTCAAATCACCATTTTTGTTTTGATAAGCCTCTACATTAAATTGGCTACTCGTTGGTCTTTTTTCTGTTTTTCCATATAATTTAAAATGGTTTAATACTTTTAAGTAATTGGTACCATACGCATTTTTTAAATCTCCATTGTTTTCTAAATAATATTGAACTGAAAATACTGGACTTGCTTGCCTTTTTTCCACAAAACCCCATTTTATAAAATGTTGATAAGCTTGCATATAATTATTACCATACGCGTTTTTCAAATCACCATTTGCCTCTAAATAATATTTACTGTCAAATGCCAAGCTAGCTGTTCTTCCTTCCGCGATTCCATATCTTAGCCAATGATCTTTTAATCGTATTTCATTATTGCCAAACGCTGCTGTTAAATCTGGATTGGCTTTCGCATAAATGGAAGCATCAAACAAACTGTTTACAATATCATAATTATCACTTGCTTGTCTTGCTTCGTTTTTTCCATATAACGCATAATGTCTAATTAATTGCATTGCATTCATATCTTGTAAATCACCATTGTGATTTTTATAAAAATTTCCGTCATATTCAAGTGAGCTTTTTCTATATTCTTTATAACCATAAGACATAAAATGACGATATGCTGCTGTATAATCATTACCAAACGCAGTTCTCAAATCCCCATTATTTTCAAGATATTGTTTTGCATCAAATACACAAGATGCTGCTCTACCTTCTGCTTTTCCATAATTTTCCCAATGGTTTTTCAAAGCAGTTTGATTATAACCAAATGCTCGATATAAGTCTAAATTATGTTCTGCATAATAACGATAATCAAAAACATAATTGATTAATTCAGATGAATAGTCTGGCTCTATTTTCTTTGTAAAGGCTTTGATACAAGCATTTGCTGCTCTACCACCTAATTCACTTGCTGTTTTTAAATCACGCCAGTCTCTTCCATTCATAGAAATATAGCTTTCTCCATAATTAGAAGAAACAGTTTTCCACCAAGAACATCCTGCATCAGAAGCTAACTCTGCGCCCATATATCCATTATATTTTACACCTATTGTAAATTGATTATGATTTAAAGTAATTGGTTCTGGTAATTTTATTGTATGATATCCTTTCGCTTTTGAACCTGTTGAAAAAACATAAGTTGCATGATGAATATCTTTATCATCACCATTTGTATTAATATATACTGTAAGATTTTGTAAGGTTGGAAAATAAATTCCAATTTCATTTAATATTTCAGGCTGTTTTGTTTTTCTTGTAAATACATTGGAAGCATATGTTCCGCTTTGTAAAAGGCTCCATCCTATAGTAGCTGTTTGACCATATTCATCATATTGATAAAGGTAATCATAGTTCATTTCTTCTGTTTTTGTTACAGCATAGAAAACAGCATTTTTCACAAAAACATCACTATAAAAAATGTAGTATAAACCATTATTTCCAAATTCTGTACCATAAGAATTTAATGCAATAAAAGCTCCTTTTTGACCTGCAAAAGCTGCATTTGTATAATTATCATCCCAACCAACAATCGTTACAGCATGATTTGCATTTTGATTTGTATCAGAGCAATAATAAGCTAAGTTCTGATTGTTCCAAATATTTCCTGAAAAATAACGTTGTCCCATATAAGTATAAGCTGACAAAACACCATTGTGATACAAGTAATTCTTAGCCTCATCAAAAGTAGATAAAACTTCATAATCACTTACCTTTGCAACTGGTTTTGCGTTTTTAAAATTAGTGCTTGTCATATTCGCATTTTCGACAATTCCCATTCCATTTGTAGCATAAGCTAGCGCAATATTAACATTACCACCATCATTATAATTTCTATTAAATCCTTGGCTGTTGTAAGTTTTTGAAGTCATATAATCCATATGTATGTCCGAAAATCGTTTGATGCGATAATTCGTTAGGCGATAATTCGTTTCAAACATGGTTGCTGCAGAACATGCCCAACATAAATTACCATCTTGCTTCCTAACTTCTCCATAATCAGAACGTGCAAATCTAGCTGGTAAGTTTACTCCCACCATATTTTCCTCAGTAGAAAATGTTTGTATTTGTCCTTCTTCGTCCACATCTTCATAAATTTCTGGTTCAATAAATTCTTTCTTTTCTTCTTCTGATAAAGCATCCCATTGCAAATATTTTTGTGTATATTCTGGCACAAAAAATTCACTATCTGCAAAAGCAATTATTGGTATGCATAATATCATTAAAAAGCTAAATAAAATTTTTAAATATTGACTTTTTTTCATTTTATTTCTCCTATTTTATAATTCTAATTTATTTTATCATATAATATTAT
>CATLEX010000091.1 GCA_949927455.1 uncultured Clostridia bacterium | reverse complement strand
TTGAGAAAGAAAGGTAATTATGTGAGTAAAAAGATTGTAGCTATTGGTGGAGGACAAAATGGAAGAATTGATACGAATGGAAAAAAAGCACCATATGAAACAAGAGAAATTGATTATGAAATCATTAAGCTTACTGGTAAAGAACGTCCTAATTTTTTGTTTCTTGGACATGCCCAAATAGAGGAAAGTAATGAAAAGAGTTATTTTGATATTATGAAAAAAATATATGGAGATTTGTTTAGATGTGAATGTAAAATAATTAAGAAGTTAGAATTAAAGACAAATTTTTCTAAAGTTAAAAAATTAGTTGATTGGGCTGATATCATATATGAAGGGGGTGGAGATACCAAAGGAATGTTAGAGACTTGGTTTCAAACTGGTTTTGATCAACTTTTGAGAGAAGCATGGATAAATGGAAAAGTGATGTGTGGTATTTCTGCTGGTGCAAATTGCTGGTTTAAAACTTGTAGTTCTGATTCTTTAAAAATACAGTTAAAAAATAATAATGCGCCAATGATAAATGTAGATGGTTTAAATTTTATAAATGCATTTTTTACACCACATTGTGATATTGTAGATGAGAATATAAATAGATTAGAACATATGAAACAGTCATTAAAAGGAAAAGAATTGATTGGTTTAGGAATATCGAATTGTTGTGCGATAGAAATTATAGAAGATAAGTATAGACTGCTTAAAACAGATGCTTCAAATTATGGAATAGAAGCATATGGCATAAAAGCGTATTGGTACAAGAATAAATATAGAGAAGAATATATGGATGGCTCAAGTGAATTTAAGAAATTAGAGGATTTATTAACCCAAAATTGAACTATTTAGGAATTTTTGGTAATCCAAAAAGGAGGAAAAATGAACAGTTTGAAAAGAGATTTTCCGATTTTGCAAAATCGAGAGATAGTGTATTTGGATAGTGGGGCAACCACGCAAAAGCCAAAACAAGTCATAAAAAAAATTGAGGAATTTTATGAGAAAAACAATGCCAATCCCCACAGAGGCGCGTATACTTTAAGCATGGAAGCAACAGAAGTTTATGAAAATGCACGAAAAAGAATAGCTCAGTTTATTAATGCAAAATCTGACGAAGAGATTATTTTTACGAAAAATGCAACAGAAGCCTTAAATTTGATTGCGTATTCATATGGTATGGAGAATTTGAAAGTAGATGACGAAATTGTAATTTCCATTATGGAACATCATTCGAATTTGGTTCCTTGGCAAAAAGTCTCAAAAGTAACAGGTAGCAAATTAAATTATATGTATAGTAATCAAGATTTTGAAATATCAGATGAAGAGATTGAAAATAAGATAACAGACCAAACGAAAATAGTTGCAATCACACATGTTTCGAATGTTTTGGGAACGATAAATCCAATTGAAAAAATGATTAAACAAGCTCACAAAAAAGGAGCAATTGTAATTGTAGATGCTTCGCAAAGTATTCCTCATATGAAAATTGATGTGCAAGATTTAGATGCAGATTTTCTTATATTTTCAGGACACAAAATGCTAGCTCCTCTTGGAATTGGCGTTTTGTATGGCAAACATGAACTTTTAAATCAAATGAGCCCATTTTTGATGGGAGGTGATATGATTGAATATGTGTATGAGCAAAATACAACATTTGCACCACTTCCTAATAAATTTGAAGCTGGAACGCAAAATGTGGAAGGCGTGATTGGTTTAGCAGCTGCGATTGACTATATCGAAGAAATTGGATATTCTAAGATACAGGAAATAGAAAAACAAGTAATTTCTTATGCTAGAGAAGAATTGGAAAAACTAGAGTTTTTGAAATTGTATTTGACACCAAATGAGATGAACCATTCAGGTGTGATTTCGTTTAATATAAAAGAAGTTCATCCACATGATGTGGCAAGTATTTTGGATAGTCAGGGTGTATGTGTGCGTTCACGGAAATCATTGTGCACAACCTTTGATGCGATTTTTGGGGATTGATTCAACATGTCGTGCAAGTTTTTATTTTTATAACGATAAAGAAGATGTGGACAAATTAGTGGTAGCTTTGAAAAAGGCGTATGCCATGTTTGAGAAGTATAGGAAAAATGAATAGAGGAATAAAATGAGCCAAGAAACGATTAAAAGAAATGTTATATTTATTTTATTAATAGGGATAGAGGGAATTGCTTTTGGATTAATTGACTGGGATAGTACAATATCAGACTTAGTTTATTTACAATATAATCATAAATTATTAATATCTATGATTGGAGCAGGTGTTGGAGCTGCAAAATTAGTTGCAACAATCATTTGTATTTATGTGAATGATTCAAATCAACCCAATAGAATTTTTAAAAGATGTGTTATTTTGTGCGCAATAGGAGCTTTTTTGGTAGGGATTGTATATGAACTGAATTGGATTATTTTATTTGCAATTTTTTATATGCTAGAAACAATTGTGTTAGAAATATTTTCGGGTTATCATTATGCTTATGTTTACAATTCGTTGCCGGACAATATAGCAACAGAGGTACATTCTAAAAGAATATCTGTTTTTAAAATAACATTTATGCTTGGAATTGGTATAGCAAGCTATTTGACAACGAGAGCTATGAAATATACAATGTTTTCTGTAACAATTTTAAGTGCTATCATTTTTTTGTTGCTAATTTTATGGATTGTTAAAGTAGAAAATTATCCTAAAAATAGAGAAAAAGATAGGGTATTGTTAAAAGAAAAATTGAATTTGAAAAAATATACAAGATATTATAGAAGCTGGCTTTGCATAAGATTTTCTGGAAGATTTGCTATTTCATCATTAGTAGTATTGGTTTCTATGCTAGCGATTGATGAAGAGCTTAGTTTAAGGACGTTGAAAACATGTAAGACAGTAGCATGGTTCTTTAGTGGTATTGGTTTTTGGATGTCAGGGTATTTAATCAAAAATAAAATGATTGTAAAAGGAGATATTTTGTGTAAAATTGCAATTGTAATTTTTATAGTTATTTCTTTTTTTACTCCGTATGCAGTGTATGTTATTTTGCTTTTAAATGGCTTATTAAATCCATTTGATACAATGTCAAAATTTACTATGATAGAAATGGATACAGATCATATAAATGTAGCCCAAAAGGAACTTGTAATTAATTTATTTGGTTATTTTTCGGGAATGCTTTCCTCATACATATTGTTAAAAATGAATTCTAATTTTGCATTAATGATTACAAGTATAATATTAATTATAAATTCTGGTTGTGAAATGGGATTATATAAAATTCAAATTAAAAAGGAGGAAATATGGACGAGTTAAATGATATTTACAATGATTTGATTATGGAGCATAGCATGAATTCTTATAACAAAAAGAAGTTAGAAAATAGTGATTTTCAAGAAAAAGGACATAATCCGAATTGTGGGGATGAAATTACGTTGGAGTTAAAATTGAATGGAAATGTGATTGAAGATATGGCTTTTTTGGGGCATGGTTGCGCTATTTCTTTAAGTTCTACTTCTATCATGATTGATACATTGAAAGGGAAAACAATAGAAGAGGCAAAAGAATTAATTGAAGTATTTATTGGTATGATAAAAAGAGAAATAACAGAAGAAGAGGATTTAAAGAAGTTGGAAGATGCGATTGCATTTAAAAATGTTTCAAACATGCCAGCACGTGTCAAATGTGCGCTTTTAGCATGGCATACAATGGAGGATATGTTGAGTAAAAATGAAAAATAAAAAAGTTTTATTAGGCATGAGCGGAGGCGTAGATAGTTCTGTGTCTGCTTTGCTCTTGAAAGAACAAGGTTATGAAGTAATTGGTTGCACATTAGAATTATTTGCAGGAAACAGTTGTTGTGATACCAATGCTTATTTAGATGCCAAAAATGTGTGCAAGCAAATCGGTATACCACATTTTACATATGACTGTAAGAAGGATTTTAAAAAGTACGTGATTACTAATTTTATAGAAACTTATGCAGATTGCAAAACGCCAAATCCATGTATTGAGTGTAATAAATATATGAAGTTTGGGTTTATGTGGGAAAAGGCAAAAGAATTGGGGTGTGATTTTATTGCAACAGGACATTACGCCAAAACGGAATTTAGTATTGAGCATCAAAAATGGGTTTTGAAAAAGTCAAGAAATGAGAAAAAGGATCAGAGTTATGTTTTATGGAATATGCCGAAAGAATTGATAGAACATATTTTGTTTCCACTTGCAGATTTTGAAACAAAAGAGGAAATTCGCGAAATGGCGAGAAAAAAGAATTTAAACGCGGCGAGCAAACCAGATAGTGAAGATATTTGTTTTATTCCAGATGGAAATTATAAAAAGTTCTTGGAAGATCATTCTGAAATGAGGTCCCAAGTTGGAAATATTGTCAATCGCAAAGGCGAAGTTTTGGGAAAACATAATGGATTGTATTATTATACAATTGGGCAAAGAAAAGGTTTAGGAATTGCATATAAAGAACCCTTATATGTACTTAGTTTAAATGAAGAAAAAAATGAATTGGTTGTTGGAACAGAAAAAGAATTGTATCAAGATAAATTATATGCAAAAAACTTAAATTATTTAGTAGATTTTGAAAAATGGGATAAAGATGTATATGCAAAAATAAGATATAGATCTAATATTGCTAAGGTAAAAGTAAAAAGAGAGAATGAGAAAATAGAAGTTAGATTTGAAGAACCACAAAGAGCTATTACACCTGGGCAATCTGCTGTTTTTTATCAAGGTGATATTGTGATAGGAGGTGGAAAATTCACAAAAAATTCACAAAAAGACAATATTGTGTAAATGAATTTG
>CATLEX010000090.1 GCA_949927455.1 uncultured Clostridia bacterium | reverse complement strand
ATTTTCTATCTTTTCATCTTCTTTAATACATTCTAACTTCTTATTTTCTAACCTTTCAAAATACTTTTTTGGCGGTTTTAAAACATTCATATTTTCTCTCTTTCGAAAATAATTTTTCACGCAAAAACAAAACTGTTGTTTGTATTTTATATGATATTTTTTTATTTGTCAATAAAAATATTATATTTTTTAGAAATATTGCATTTTTCTTTTATTTTTTGTATAATAAAAAAATGGAGGTTTATATGAAAAAAATTGTTGTTGCCACCCATAACGATGGCAAACTTGCTATGATAAAAGAACTTTTTCCAGAACACCGAATTGTCTCTTTAAATGATTTGGAATATTTTATAGAACCTGAAGAAAATGGCGAGACTTTTGAAGAAAATGCTATTATCAAAGCAAAATTCTATCACCATAATTTAAACGAAATTTGCCTTGCTGATGACTCTGGAATTTGCATTCCCGTACTAAATAATTTTCCCGGAGTCCGTACAAAACGTTGGTTTAAACGGAACTGACCGTGAACGCAACTTAAGTTTAATTGAGAAATTAAAAGATTTTGATAAAATCGACCGCAAAGTTAATTTCATTACTGCCATCGCAATTGCAATCAATGATACAGTCATTGTAGAAACTGAAATACTTTCAGGCTATATTACGGATATGCCTCGTGGCGAAAATGGTTTTGGGTTTGACGAAATTTTTGAATTAGACAATGGAAAAACACTTGCAGAATTAAGCTTTGAAGAAAAATTAGAAATTAGTACACGAAAAAAGGCATTAGAAAAAATTAAAAAATATTTATAAATGGAGAAGGCCGCTATGCACATATTATAGTGCACAGCGACCAAAATTATTCCTTACATTTCTTACGTCTGTCTTATGCAGCAAGGATTTTTTTTGTTTTTTCGCCAGCTGACGGATTGTTACGGATTGTTTCTGCCATCTCTCCATCACCAAACTCAATTGCCAGCTCCGCCATCATCGCCAGAATGCAGTCTCCTCTGGTCGGATCTGCTGCAACCTGCAGCCTGCTTGCATACACCGCGTTATTCGGGTTATTTTTCATTTCCATAAAAACCCGCAGTGTTTTCATTCCCATCAGTGGCGTACCAATTGTTGCCATCTGCAGTTCTACATCGCCGCTCTCAATGCCCTCCCGCGCCAACTGCACCAGCATTCCGTCTGCATCCAATTCCATTTCTTTAATTTGTTGAAACTTTTCCTGTTGCTTTGTAGTCATAATTTTCCTCCTTCTTGTTTTTCTGAACTTTGCTGTGCGGTATGCACAGTTAAACTACATTTATCTTTTTATCACAAATTATGTCAAATGTCAAGTAAAAGTGTCAAATTTCTTCAAAAACAAAAATTTTTTCCTTTTTATCATAAATAAAATTTTCTTCCCATACAATAAAAAAGGTGATTTATATGAATTCTTGTAACTGTCCTTCTGGTTGTGAACTCGTAACTTTAGCCAGCACACTTTCTTGCATTCTTGCCAAAAATCTGTCCCCTGATGACATCAATACCTTAGGAGACTTTTTTTCTAGTCTTGGTTCCAATTTATCACTTATTGCAGATGCACAATCTGCTTGTGAAAACAATACTAACTAAAATAATGTGAAAGCCCTTGCATGCAAAAACACTCACATTATTTTTCATTTTATTTTATTTCATTTCACAACCACAATACTTTTGTTTTAAATACTCAAAAATCTGAACATGGCACTCTTCATCCATAATAATTCTTTCCAAAATTGCTTTTATATTTGGACTTTCACAAACACTAATTAAATGTCGATATCCTTGAATTGCCTCTTTTTCCCCCATAACATTAAAATTTAACATCTCCTCTAAATTCTGAAAAGTCGACCTTACATTATCCGAACACCATTTATTTCCATATGTACTCATATAATATGGCATGCAACCAAGTTTTACCAACATTTCTCCTAACATTTCCAAATGCTTCATTTCCTGCATAGAAATCATTTTTAAAAACATTGCCACTTCTTCTATTTCCTCATTTGTCAAATGTTCATAAACATAAGTTAAAATTGTCGTTAATTCACTTTTAGAACCTGCATAAGCATCATAAACAAGTCTACCAAACTTATAATCTGGCATAATTCCTGAACATTCTGGATAAGGTATACGCCCTAACTCTTTTATCATAAAATTCAAATCTTGATAATTCATACAAAAACCTCCCTTTTGCAATATTATATGCAAAAGAGAGGTTTTCGTTAATCATACCACTCAAACTCCCAGTCCACTAAAATGACACTATCTCCGTCTTTAATTCCTTTCGCACGAAGCGCATCATCAATTCCAATTTTTTTCAAATTACGTTGTAGATAAGCAAAAGATTCATTATCTTCCACATTAATTCTTCGCATAATTCGCTCAGCTGCTGGACCTTGTACCACAAATTCTCCCTTCACAATTTCCACTGTAAATGGCTCTTCTTCCTCTTCCAATGTGTATACAATTCGGTCTTCAATATCCACAATTTCCTCTTTTGGCAAGTTTTTTATCTTTTCTGCTACATGGCTAAATAACTCTTTTAAACCTTCTCCCGTAGCTGCTGAAACTTTGTACAATTCCAATTGATTTTCTTTTGCCAATTTTTCAATTGCCTCAATATTAGCACTATCTTGCACACTATCTAATTTATTTGCCACAATAATCTGCTTGCGATTTGCCAATTTCTCACTATATTTCTTCAATTCTTCATTAATTTTATAAAAATCATCTACT
This sequence comes from uncultured Clostridia bacterium, assembly GCA_949927455.1. Taxonomy (GTDB): domain Bacteria; phylum Bacillota; class Clostridia; order TANB77; family CAG-508; genus Scatovivens. The sequence continues at coordinate 2,148 of CATLEX010000090.1, read as the reverse complement.
GGATTTCTGCCCTCAAGCCCCGCACAATCCAAAACATGAAGTAACAGACGCGTTCTTTCAACATGTCTTAAAAACTGCGTTCCAAGCCCAACTCCTTCACTTGCACCCTCGATAATTCCTGGTATGTCTGCTAACACAAAACTATCACCATATTCTGTTTTCACAACACCAAGATTTGGGTCAATTGTTGTAAAATGATAATCTGCAATTTTTGGCCTAGCCGCCGTCACTTTAGACAAAATCGTTGATTTTCCAACATTCGGAAAACCAATTAATCCAACATCTGCCAAAGACTTTAGCTCCAAAATAATTTCCTTTTCTTTGCCTTTTTCACCATCAATAGAAAAGTTTGGTGCTTGTCTGGTAGAAGTTGCAAAATGTGTGTTTCCTTTTCCTCCTCTTCCACCTTTTAAAACTAACTCTATCTGCCCCTTTTCAGACAAATCTGCAATCACTTTTCCTGTTGCAAAATCTTTTACAACTGTTCCCAAAGGCACTTTAATATAGCAGTCTTCCCCACTTTTTCCATAGCAATTACTGCCTCGGCCATTTTCGCCATTTTGCGCTTTAAATTTCTTGTTAAATCGAAAATCAATCAATGTGTTACTATCTGGGTCAACAACAAAATAGACATCGCCACCTTTTCCACCGTCGCCACCATCTGGTCCACCTGCCGCTACATATTTTTCACGCCTAAAAGACGTTGCTCCATTTCCTCCATCGCCCGATTTAATGACGATTTTCGCATAATCTACAAACATACTTATCTTCCTTCTTTTTTAATACAAATCATTATCTTCCCCATGAATATCATCTTGTGGTCTAAAAGCTGGAGACATAATCAGTAACATTTTCATTTTTCCAGCAAATACAAAATTAGCCCCCTTTGGAACTTCAACAACATCTCCTTGTTTGACTTCCATTTTCTCATTTTCAATACAAAATGTTCCATTTCCTTCTAAAACATAATATATTTTTGAACTATAAAAATTTTTATCATATTTATCATGTCCTTTAAAAACATCTTCAAAACTCAAACTAATGTCTTTACATTCTAAATCAAAATTATACCCTGTAAGCCCTTCTTGCTCAAATGAAGGCTCTATTGGCAGTTTTTTTATATATTTACTCATTTACAATCAACCCCACTTTTTGATAAACATCTTTTACGATTGGATCGGCTCTGTCTGCCGCTTTTTTGGCACCTTTCTCATAAATTGTTTTTAATTCTTTAGGATTTTCCAATAATTCGCAATATTTTTGTTGTAATGGTTGTAATTTCTTGACAATCGCTTCTGCCACAGCTGACTTAAAATCTCCATAACCTTTTCCTACAAACTCTTTTTCAATTTCTTGCATTGTTTTTTCTTCTAATAGTCCATAAATTGTCATTAAATTACTTACACCTGGCTTATTTTCTTTATCATAATGAACACAGTTTTCAGAATCAGTCACCGCTTTTTTTAATTTTTTTCGGATGTCTTCTGGATTATCATTCAAGAAAATTACATCATTCAAATTGGTTGCACTTTTGCTCATTTTAGCTGTTGGATCCTGCAATCCCATTATTCTAGCACCTTGCTCTCCAATAAACGCCTCTGGAATAACAAACGTTTCACCATAAATGCTATTGAAACGTTCTGCAATGTCACGTGTAATTTCCAAATGTTGCCTTTGGTCTTCGCCAACCGGCACCAAATCTGCATTATACACTAAAATATCAGCTGCCATTAAAACAGGATACGTAAATAATCCACTATTGATATTATCTGCATGTTTGGCAGATTTATCCTTAAATTGTGTCATACGATTTAATTCGCCCATATACGTATAGCAATTCAAAATCCAATTTAGCTTTACATGTGCGTCAACATGTGATTGCAAAAATATCGTATTTTTATCTGGGTCAAGACCTGCTGCCACATAAATAGCCAAAACTTGTAATGCTCTTTTTCGCAAAACTTCTGGATCATTACGCACAGTCAAAGAATGCAAATCCGCAATCATGTAATAACAATCATATTCATCTTGCATTTTTATCCAATTCTTAATGGCACCTAAATAATTTCCAAGAGTTAAATTTCCTGTAGCTTGAATACCACTTAATATAGTTTTTTTATTTCCCATAATCATTCTCCTTTTTCTTAA
>CATLEX010000089.1 GCA_949927455.1 uncultured Clostridia bacterium | reverse complement strand
AGATAAACAAATGAAATTAAAAGAATTATTGATAGGAATTGAAAATTTTAAAATCAAGGGTGATGCTGAATTAGAAATAAAGTCTATTGAAAATAATTCCAAAAATATAAAGCAAGGTTCGCTTTTTGTAGCGATTAAAGGATATGATTTTGATGGGCATGAATATATAAAAGAGGCCATTGAAAATGGAGCAGTTGCAGTTGTGTTAGATATGGCAGCAGATTTAAAAAAAGTTCAATTACCAAAAGATATGACAGTTATTTTAACAGATAATTCAAGAGTAGCACTTGCAAGATTAGCTTGTAATTTCTATAAAAATCCATCCCAATATTTTAAATTGATTGGCGTGACAGGAACCAAAGGAAAAACAACAACCACATATATGATTAAATCAATTTTAGAAAAAGCAGGTTATAAAGTAGGACTAATTGGTACAGTTGCTAACTATATTGGTGAAGATATGATTTCCGAAAGTAATAGAACAACACCTGAGGCTCTAGAATTACAAGAATTATTTTATAAAATGGCTGTGGCTAAAATGGATTATGTGGTTATGGAAGTTTCTTCGCAAAGCCTAAAAATGCACCGTGTGGATGGTTGCAATTTTGATATGGCTGTGTTTACGAATTTTTCAAAAGACCATATTAGTTTAAAAGAGCATACAGATATGGAAGATTATTTTAATAGCAAATTAAAATTATTTGAGATGGCACCAAAAGGTTTCGCAAATGCAGATGATTTTAAATGTGAGAGATTAATTTATCAAGCAAAAAATTGTGAAATAAAAACTTATTCCATTGATAATTCTTCTAATTTGATTGCAAAAGATATTACCATTACAAATAGTAGTGTTGATTTTAAAGCAAAATTAGGGCAAAAAAATGAGAGAGTAAAAGTGAATATTCCAGGTAGATTTAGTGTATATAATAGTTTGGCAGCAATTTCAGTTGCATTTTCGATTGGAATTGATAAAGAAGTCATTAAAGAAGGTTTGGAAAATATTGTTATTCCAGGTAGAAATGAATTAATCCCAAATGATAAAGATGTAACAATTATGATTGATTATGCACATACAGCAGAAAGTTTAGAAAATGTTTTAACTTCTATTAAATCATATACTGCACCTGGAAAAGTGATTTGTGTTTTTGGTTGTGGTGGCGATAGAGATAAAACAAAACGTCCTGAAATGGGGGAAGTGGCAGGACGTTTGGCAGATTTCTCTTTTGTTACAACCGATAATCCTCGAACTGAAAAACCAGAAGATATTATTCATGATATTGAGGAAGGAATTGCGAAAACAAAAGGAAATTATAAAATTGTAGTGGATCGAAAAGAAGCAATTAAAGAAGCAATTGATATGGCAGGTAAAAGAGATATTGTTATTTTGGCAGGAAAAGGACATGAAACATATCAAGAAATTAATGGCGTGAAACATGAATTTGATGAGCGCAAAATTGTAAAGGAAATCTTGAAAAATAAATAGGAGATTTTATGAGTATACAAATTATATATTTAATTTTAGCTTTTATATTGACTACTATTTTAGGAAAATTCATTATACCGATTTTAAAAAAATTAAAGGTTGGGCAAAGTGAAAGAGAAGATGGTCCACGTTCTCATTTGAAAAAGCAAGGAACACCGACAATGGGCGGAATTATGATGATGCTAACCATGATTATTTTTACAGCAGTAAGTTGCTTGCTTAATAAAGAAAGTGAATTTATGAGACCAGTGCTTATGATATCCATTGCTAGTTTAGGTTTTGGTCTGGTTGGATTTATTGACGATTTTAAAAAAGTAGTTTTGCATAATACAGAAGGATTAAATCCCAAATTAAAAATGTTAGGACTTTTAATTGTAGCAAGTATTTATACGATTTTTTTGACAGAATATACCAACATTAACACAGAGTTAATTTTGCCATTTACAGATTATAAACTAAATTTACCAACATGGATTTTTATACCATTTACTATTTTAGTTATGCTAAGTGCTACAAATGCAGTAAATTTGACAGACGGAGTGGATGGGCTAGCAGCAAGTGTATGTGCAATTATGCTAACAGCAATTTCGATTATTGCAATAAAATTAGATTGCACAGAAGTTTCTGTTTTAGGAAGTATTATAGTTGGAAGTTGTTTAGGATTTTTAGTATATAATTTTCATAAAGCAAAAGTAATGATGGGAGATACTGGTTCGCTACTACTTCGGTGGAGTTATTTCAAGTATGGCAATTTATTTACAAATACCACTTTTTTTATTGATTATTGCCATCATACCAATTGTTGAAACAATATCAGATATTTTGCAAGTAATGTATTTTAGAAGAACTGGAAAAAGATTATTTCGAATGGCACCATTACATCATCATTTTGAATTAACAGGTTGGCGAGAAAATAGAGTAGTTGGCGTATTTTCATTGGTAACGTTTATTGCTTGTGTTATTGGAATACTAGCAATATAGAGAAGCGTGAAAATTTTTGTGTAGCAAAAATTTACTCGCTTTATGAGAGAAAGTTTGAAAAACGTGAAAGAAAGTTTGAAGAACTTTTTTTGAAGGAAGGGGTTCTTATGTATGACAAAAAAAACACAAAAGGCAAAAAAGAAATTTGGGTTATTAACAAAAGGTTCCATGGATTACACAATATGGATTACGGTTATGATTCTGGTTGCATTTGGGCTAATTATGGTATTGTCTGCAAGTGCGCCATCTGCCTTATCAGAAACGGGAAACAGTTATAAATACATAACCAAACAAGCAATTTCAGCAGCTTTAGGATTATGTGCTATGTATGCATGTTCTAAAGTGGATTATCATATTTTTAGAAAATTGAAATGGATTATTTATATAGCATTTATTGTACTTTTGGTGCTAGTTGGATTTATTGGAACAGGTGCAAATCGGAGCTAGACGTTGGATTGTTATTGCAGGTTTTAACTTTCAACCATCTGAATTTGCTAAAATAGGATTTATATTGTTTTTTGCCTCTATTTTATCAGATGTAAAAGAGCATGGAAAAATTAAAATGTATCGCTATGGTTTTTTATATCCAATTATATTTATGGGACCAATTGTAGGAGCTATCTTGATTTTGCAGAATCACTTTAGTGCAACGTTTATTATTAGTGTTGTAACTATTGTGCAAATGTTCATAGCAGGTACGAAACTTTCACATTTTATAGTAACAGGATTAGCAGGAGTGGTTGTAGGTGGCGGAGCGTTGATTGCTAAAAACGGAGGATTAACGCTTGGTACAGACTTTAGAAGTTCCAGAATTCAGACTTGGCTAGACCCATTTTCTGATCCAAAAGGTGACGGTTGGCAAATTATTCAGAGTTGGTATGCTATTGGTTCAGGAGGATTATTTGGTGTAGGTCTTGGAAATAGCAAGCAAAAATATTTATATTTACCAGAGCCACACAATGATTTTATTTTTTCTGTTTTGGCAGAAGAGTTAGGATTTGTTGGATGTGTTGCTGTGATTTTATTATTTACAGTTTTTGTTTGGCGTGGAGTTATTATTTCTATGCGAGCAAAAGATAATTTTGGCTGTTTGATTGCGATTGGAATTGTTACCATGTTAGGCTTGCAAGCAATGGTAAACATTGCGGTTGTTACAGGAACCATTCCAGTAACAGGTATGCCACTTCCATTTTTTAGTTATGGTGGAACTTCTTTGATAGCAAATCTAATGGCAGTTGGAATTTTGCTAAATATATCAAGAACTGCAAAATAGAGATTTAAGGAGAGAGTATGAGAGTTATTGTTTCTGCAGCAGGTACAGCAGGACATATTAATCCTGCACTGACAATTGCAAATAAAATACGTGAAAAAGAGCCAAATTCAGAAATTATTTTTATTGGAACAAATCACGGTTTAGAAAATGATTTGGTGCCACGAAGTGGCTTTGAACTAAGAAGAATTGAAGCCTATGGTTTAAAAAAGGAACTATCTATCACGAATTTCAAGCATTTACTAAGTACCTTTCAAAGCAAAAGTGAAGTAGAGAAAATTATAGATGAATTTCGTCCAGATTTAGTTGTTGGAACAGGTGGTTATATTTGTGGACCTGTGTTTATGGCTGCCATTGCAAAAAATGTACCTACTGTACTTCATGAAAGCAATGCCTATCCTGGAAAAGCTATTAAGTTTTTGGCGAAGAAAGTGGATTGCATTTTGGTTGGATTTGAAGAAGCAAAGGAAAAAATGAAGAATGCTAAAAAAGTAGTAGTTACGGGAAATCCTACGAAAATAAAAAAGCAAATAATTTCGCAGAATGAGAAAAAAAGAATTTTAGAAGATTTGGGTATCAAAAATGATTTGCCAATTGTGCTTATTTTTGGCGGAAGTCAAGGGGCACAAAAAATTAATGAAGCAGTTGTGGAATTGGTAAAACAAAAACTAAATGAGGATTATCAGATTGTTTGGGCAACAGGTCGCAACCAATATGATATTGTAAAAGAAAGTTTTGAAAAAAGTAGTATGTCGATTAAGAATTTGAAAGATGTCAAAGTTTTACCATATATTTATAATATGGAAGAATTAATTAATGTATCAGATTTGGTAATTTGTAGAAGTGGAGCGATGACCATTACAGAACTTTCTATCTGTTCAAAGCCTGCTATTTTTGTACCATTACCATCAAAATCAGCTAATCGACAAGAAGATAATGCACGTGTTTTGGAGAAATTAGGAGCTGCTAAAATTATTTTAAATCAAGAATTAACAGGCGAAAAATTAGCAAGTGAAATAAATGATATTATCAAAGATAAAGTAAAGTTAGAAAAAATGGGAAAAGCAGCAAATAAAATTGCACCACATGATGTAGAAGAAAAAATTTATGAAGAAATTAAAAAAATTATAAAAATTATTTAAATATTTTAATATATGATATTTATTTTTTAAATTATTTTTTTT
>CATLEX010000088.1 GCA_949927455.1 uncultured Clostridia bacterium | reverse complement strand
GTTTATCTCCTCCATTCATAAAACGATTTTCCGCACTTTCTAAATAACTTTATATCTTATATAAAGTTATATCACAAAAAAATAACTTTGTATAGCAAAAACTAAAAAATATTTTCTTACTTTAAGTCTATTAATTTTTTAAGGATTTATGCGAGAAATTATTTCTTCTATTTCTTCTTTTGTTTCATCTAAAATGTCAACTCTAACAAAATCTACTTGCCAATCTTTTGTATTTTTCGTCAAAACTCTTGAATGAAAAATCTTTGTATGACAATTAATGCAATCTGAAACAATAGGAAATATGTAATCTTTTCTATCTTGCAATTCATAAATTCCATTTTGGCAAACCATTTTGCAATCTTCGTTTTTCCCAATTGGGCAATACTTTGAAGTCATCAGACACGTTCTACCATATACTACCAATTCTTTTTCCATATTCGTACTAAATTCCTTTTTGTCAAGTTCTGGAGAAATCGTAAAACGCTTAATTCCCAAATCTCGTAGGACTTTTTCAGACAAATTATTCGTAATATTTAAACAATAATCTGCCATCATTTTTTTATCTATTTTCATTCTTTCTAACATTTCAATTTGTGATAAATGAGAAATTTGGATTGCCTTTACTTTTTCAAAAACCTGTTTATTTTTTTCAATTAGCTTTCGATAATTTTCATCTATAATAGTTGGCAAAATTACAATACAATCTCGTATTTCTTCCCTATTGATTAAATCTTTAAATGGCACATAAATTTCATAATAGTTTAGGCTAGAATAATCTATTTTACTATCAAATTTTTGTAAATATAAATTCACTTTTGGCCTTTTTTCTTGAGCCTGTTGATTTTTAGGAATGTCTAAAATAATCTCCTTCTTATTTTTTCTGATAATACTCTCCTCTAAAGCTTTCTCAAATTTTTCAATAGCATCTCTTCGAAGCTGATTTAAACTACTCACTGGCATTTTCAAATGTTCAACTTGAACATCAACATCTTTCATTGTAAATATTGTATTTCCTGTTTTTTTAATTTGACAAAAAATTCTATTTTTGTCAAGTTCATTTATTTCTGCTTTTTCGTACTTTATAGTTGATTTTATGTTGATTTTATTGTTATATAATTCTAAGCATAGTTTTTTTCCGTTCTTGATATAGTTTGCTTGAAATTTCTACCTTTTTAACCTCTTTTTTATATACTTCCCATTGTTTTCTATTAAGCTGATTGCTAACAATTCGATAAACCTTATCTCCCACTTTAATCTTTTCAATATTTTTTATTTCTCCAACACAATTGCCATTTATTACTTCTGAAATATAAGATGTATTCTCACAAATATTAATCACATCACCTATCAAAACTGGTTCTACTAAATCAAGTGTTATCTTTTTATGTTTTTTATCAATTTTCCTCACACTTCCAACATACACACCTAAATGATTTGGCTTTTCTTTGTAAACAATATTTTGTCTATTTTCAAAATAACCTGTTCCCATTCCACCACGATTATAAATTTGCAAAATTTGCTTTATATCTTCTGGTTCTACTTTATATTCTTGTGATTTATCCATCGCTAAATCAATATATTTTCGATAAATCTTTGTAACAATTGATACATACTCATACGATTTTTTTCTGCCTTCAATTTTCAAACTATCTATTCCCAAGCCTATCAATTGTGGCAAAATATCTAATGTACAAATATCTTTTGGGCTTAGTAAAAAACCACTTTCTTCTTTTTTTCCATTTTTTAATAAATGATAATTCAGCCTACAAGGACCCGCACATAAACCACGATTTCCACTTCTACCGACCAACTACACTACTAAATAAACATTGTCCAGAATACGAAACACATAAAGCACCATGCCCAAAGCACTCTAATTCCATTTCTGTATTTTTTCGAATTTCTGCTATTTCCTTTAAAGACAACTCTCTTGCTAAAACTGTTCTCTTAAATCCCAGTTTTTGCATGAAATTAATACCATCTAAATTAGAAATCGTCATTTGCGTACTACAATGAATTGGCAAGTCTGGAAAATGCTTAATCAGCTCTAATCCCAAACCAATATCTTGCACAATAATCGCCGAAATTCCACATTGATATGCAAAACTTGCTAACTTCACAGCCTCTTGCAACTCTTCATTATACAATAATGTATTTAATGTTAAATGCACCTCTACATTTCGTTTTCGAGCATACATAATGGCTTCTTTTAATTCCTTCTGGTCAAAATTCTGCGCGCCTGCTCTAGCATTAAACATATTTGCTCCTAAGTATACAGCATCTGCTCCATTTTGTACAGCAGCAATTAAATTATCAAAATTGCCAACTGGCGATAATAATTCCATTTCATTTTTCTCCATTTTTATTTTATCATACCATAAAAAACAAAGGGCTATAAAAAACTATCTTCTTAAAAAAACGAGCGAAATTTTGGGTACTTGCCCAAAATTTCTCACGCAATATATTATTTTTTACAGCTCCTTTGTATTTTTAAAACTCACAATTATTTGGTGTTCTTGGGAAAGGAATAACATCACGAATATTTTGCATTCCGGTTAAGTACATCATTGCCCTTTCAAAACCAAGTCCAAATCCAGAATGTACAACACTTCCATATTTTCTCAAATCCAAATACCACCAATAATCTTCCATTTTCATATCAAGTTCCTGCATTCTTTTTGTCAACTTTTCAAAATCTTCTTCTCTTTGACTTCCACCAATGATTTCGCCAATTCCTGGAACCAACAAATCACTTGCAGCAACTGTTTTTCCGTCTGGATTTTGCTTCATATAAAAAGCCTTAATATCCATCGGATAATCTGTTACAAATACTGGTTTTTTGAAAATTTGCTCACACAAATAACGTTCATGCTCTGTTTGTAAATCTACTCCCCAACTTACTTTATACTCAAATTTATTATTTACCTTTTCAAGCTCTTTGACTGCATCTGTATACGAAATTCTTGCAAAATCAGACGAAATCACATTTTTTAATCTTTCTAGCAAACCTTTATCAACAAAGTTATTAAAAAATTCCATTTCCTCTGGACAATGTTCCATTACATATGAAAAAATGTATTTTATCATATCTTCTGCCAAATCCATATCATCTTTCAAATCTGCAAAACAAATTTCTGGCTCAATCATCCAAAATTCTGCTGCATGTTTTACTGTATTTGAATTTTCTGCACGAAACGTTGGTCCAAATGTATAAATATTGCGAAAAGCAGTTGCAAATGTTTCGCCATTTAACTGCCCACTCACTGTAAGATGTGCTGATTTTCCAAAAAAATCTTTGGAAAAATCTACATTCCCATCCTCTGTTTGTGGAACATTTTTCAAATCAAAAGAATTTACATTGAACATTTCACCAGCCCCTTCAGCATCACTTGAAGTTAAAATTGGAGTATGAACATACACAAAATCACGTTCTTGAAAAAATTTGTGTATCGCATAAGAAAGCACACTACGCACTCTAAAAACTGCATTAAATGTGTTTGTTCGTGGACGCAAATGGGTAGTTGTTCGCAAATATTCAAATGTATGTCTCTTTTTTTGAAGCGGATAGCTATTGTCTGCTACATTTTGAATTTCAATTTTTTCTGCATGCACTTCAAATGGCTGTTTTGCACCTTCTGTTATCATAAATTTTCCAGTTACTTTGATAGAAGATATAATCGTTAATTTGCAAATTTCGTCAAAGTTATCAAGTGAGTTATCAAAAACAATTTGCAAATTTTTGAAAAACGAACCATCGTTTAATTCAATAAAACCAAACGTTTTTGAATCTCGAACAGTCTTCACCCAACCTTCTATAGCAATACTTTGGTCTTGAAAATCTTTTGGTGCTTTATATAAATTTCTAATTGTTAATTTGTTCATAAAAATTCCTCCGATTTGTAGTTTTTACTAATTATATAACAATTATTTGCAAAATGCAAGATTTTTCATAATATCTATTTAAACACTCAAATCCCAAGCATTTCCATTCCAAGTCATTTTAATATTTTGTGGCAATTTTACAAGAGGACGGACACCTCTATCATGTCCATAATTTCCACCATCCACTAATCCATATGCTTCTACACGCCATACACATTCAACTTTAGTAGTTGAAATAGACAATAGCCAACAAGCAAGAGCATTCGTAGTACTTTTAACAATATATGGTTCTACTTTATTTGCTAGATAAAATCCATTTTCCCCAAGGTCATTTGAATAAGAAGTTCCATATTTTGCATTATAACTTTGTACAAATTGTGGCAATGTTGGTCCACCACTAGCTACTGCTCCATTAATACCTTTTGCATATTGACTCCAATTAGAAGAGTTTGTCAACCAATTTATTAATGTATTTTGACTATTCCCATGTAGTTTATATGATCCATTCATTACTATTCCAGATATAATTGCCATTCCATTACTAGATACATAATCACTTGAAATTAAATATACATTAGTTTCATCTTTTAAAAACACATTCCAATCACTCACACCATTTGCACTATAATTTACTTTATCACCATAATTTGCAGGTGTTATTGTATCTTTTGTTGTACCTTTCCAAATAGCATAAAATGTTACATCTTCTGTTCCCATTGTAAATGAACTTGTTTCACCTTCATTATAATCTGCATAGCCAACGTCTGACCTATTTGACCAACCAATAAATTCATAATTCGCTCTTATTGGTTTTCTTGCAAAATCCACTAATATAGTATCTGTATGACTTGCTTTCTTTATAGAATCTCCTTCCCCACCATTCGAATCATATGTAATCGTACTTATTTTCAATGGCTTCACTGTTTCAAATGCTTTTGTATTCGTTCCATCTGTTACTTGAAAATATACAGTTGTTCCACTTGCTACTCTTGGCTGATTACTTGCTGAATAATGCTCCCAACTTCCTTCTTGACTTGTTTTAAATTGCACTCCAGCACTTGGTGATTTTACTGTAATCATTGCCATTGCTTCTTCCCAACTAATTTCATAATCTAGTTCATCAAAATCCCTTGTTCTTACTTCTTTAGCTTGACTTATATTTCCATTCGCATCTTTTGCCCAAATATAATATGTTGTATTATTCGT
>CATLEX010000087.1 GCA_949927455.1 uncultured Clostridia bacterium | reverse complement strand
TATTTTTTTGCTTTTTATAAATCTCTTTTTTAGTCATGATATTTTCCGAAATCTCTGCATAAACATCTACAATATCGTCAACTGACTTTGCATTTTCCAATGAAAATACAATTGATTCAATATAATCTAGCTCTTTTTCTGCCTCTTTTTTTTGCTCCCCAACAATAAACAGCGCATTTTTTAATTTATTATATTTCTTAAAATATTTATCAATATTTTTTTGTACATTTATTCTGTGGTCTAATGGAATAGTAACCAAAGAATTGTTTTCATAATAATTTTCTAATGTGATTTCTGACAAATTTTCGTGTGCTCTTATTTTATATAAATTAGCTGTCAACAATTCTCCATAAATTCTGTAAGTATCCATATTCTCACATTCTTTAAGTTTTTTATTAATATTTTCTAGTTTTTTATACACTTTTTTCAAATTACTTGAAACAATATGCAATAAATTATTGCGGGAAGATAGAAATGCAGCTTTTCGTTCTTTTTCAAAATAAATATCATCTAAAGTAGTATTTACATTTTTTTCGTCCTCTTTTAGCATAACCACATAATCATTTTCAAATAGCTGAATAGAAATATTGTCTGTACCCAAATTTAAAATAATTGATTTGATATAATCATAAATATTGCTTAAGTCTAAAGTAGAAGCACTTTCTTCATTTATTTGCAAAACTTCCAAAATAGCTTTCACAAAAGATTTGCTAAAACCGATAAATAAATTAGGTAAACAATTTAGTAAGTTTTGATTTTCAACAAGCTCAATAAATTGCTCTTTACTTTCTAGCTCCAAAAAACTTTTCTTAGAAATTTTTACATATTCAAATGGATTGGCTGGTAAACACTCCTCTGTATGCTTCAAACTATCAATAATTATGTTATTTTCGTTTGTCAAAATAATATTACTTTGCCTGCTCATAATTTGAATAAAAAGTTTACGAACAACCAAATCATTTAATTCATTATAACATTCCAATTTGATTTGAACTGTACGCTCTAAATCATAATTTGAAATTTCCACAATTTTTCCACCAATTAAGTATTTCCTAAGTAGCATACAAAAATTAAGCGCATTTTGTGGATTTGGCTTTGTATGTGTTGTTAAATGTAATCTACAATAATCTGAATTAGCAGACAAAAGCAAAGTATAATTAACTTTATTATAAATACTCAGCACAATTTCATTTTTCGTTGGCTGAAAAACTTTATTGACTTTCCCTCCAATCAATTGTTGCTGTAATTCACATATTACAGCTTTTGTTGTGATGCCATCAAATGCCATGAAAATTCTCCTTTATTTGTACTTTTTTCTATATTGTATAACGAGAATTTAAAATAAGCAAGATTTTTTTCATTTTTTTGAAAAAATAGTAGACAAAATATTTTTTTTGTGTTAATATAGATAAGTATTGATTTGCTGATGTGGCGAAATTGGTATACGCACAGCACTCAAAATGCTGCGGGAAACCATGTGGGTTCGAGTCCCACCATCAGCACCAACTTTAGCGAGAGTAAGAAAACTGAATTTCCTTTACTCTCCTTTTTTATGCATTTTATAATTTACCATAATTAAAAGGAGGATTTACATTTTGGAAAAAGAAAATCTGAAAAAAAACTGGAAAGAATTTATAAAAAGAGATGGTACTTATTTATTAACAAGCATAATTTTATTGGTCATTTTGCTATTACTTATCACTACAACCTTTTATGAAGGTGACTACACTTTGCAACTTCCCATTAAAACACTATTTGGCACAGTTTCTTGGATTGTAACAATTTTATTCGGAATTGCTGGAACATTGCTACTTAAAAATATAGACCGAAAACAAATCGATTTAGCAAAAGTTTATCTAATTTTAGTCATTCCACTTGGTATCTTATATTGCATTGTTGCTCCACTCGGCAGAGTGCCTGACGAAGATGCCCATTCTAGAAAAGCCATGGCAATATCGCAAGGAAACTTTTTCTCACATGCAAATGAAAATGGAGAAGCAACTGAATTTTTAAACGCCAAATTAAACGAAGTTGTTACTCGTTCAGCAGATAGTTACGAAGAAGCAATTGACAGAATGATTACTCCTGAAACAGAAGATTTGGTTGAATTAGGTTATACAACTATGGCATTATATGCGCCAATTTGTCACTTACCACAAGCCATTGGAATGTTTGTCACAAGATTATTTGGCGCTACTATCCCTATTCAATGTTATGCAGCGCGATTGGTAAATTTTGCTGTCTCAGTATTTCTAATTTATAAAGCCATTAAATTAATGCCTTTTAAAAAATATTTGCTCCTATTTCTTGCCCTTTTACCAATTACCTTGCAAGAAATTTCCTCTATGGCTGCAGATGCTTTAACAATTGCAATGTCTATGTTTTATGTTTCATACATATTATATTTAAAATACGATAATAACAAAAAGGAAATTGGCAAAAAAGAAATCGTCATTCTTACAATTTCTTCCATCCTTGTTTCCCTTTGTAAAATCGTGTACTTACCACTATGCTTACTACTTTTTGTATTGCCAAAAGAAAAATTTAAAACTTCAAAAAACAAAAAAATTGTCACTATCAGTATATTTGCCTCTTCTGTTATAATCAATTTGGCATGGTTAATTTATTGCTCACGCTTTTTAGTTGTATTTAATTATGGAGTTAACACTCCTGAACAAATAAAATATGTATTAACACATCCAATTAGTTATTTACTAATATTTTTCAGAAGTATCAACATCTTTTATGAAATGGTAGTTGTTGGTCTATGTGGCGAAAGTTTAGGATTATTTGACGTTCAAGCTTCTGTGTTATTTATCATTCCATGTTTAATTCTGTTTGCCATGTTATTAATCGTAAAAGATAAAAAAGAAAAAATAAAAATTGAATTGTCTACTAAATTAATTTTTTCATTTATTTTTATTACCATCATAGGTTTAATCCTTACCAGTTTATATGTTCAATGGACAAGCCTTAAAAATCCGCTAATTTATGGTATACAGCCTCGATATTTTCTTCCTATTATCTTACTTGCTGCTGTTGTTTTAGATAACCATAAAATCATTTATCAAGAAACTCTAAGCAAAAGATACATTACATTATTTATGTTATTTTTTAATTTGCAAGCTATTACTGTTTTATTTTTCTCTTACTTAAATGGATTTATTAATTATTATGTAAAATAAAAATCTCCACTCAAAAAAGGCGACTAAACAAAGTCGCCTTTTTATTATTATCTTATTTACAACGTTCATCTCTTTCCCACTCTTCTTGTTTTTGTTGTAATTTTTGTTCATTTACTTGTGTTCTGACTTCTATATTATCTCCTAATTTATTTACTAAAGCACTTGCTGTATTTCTTCCTCTATCTGCTACATCACGTATTGTTCTTTTACTTGCCTCTTTTATAGCTTCTGTTGCTTTCTCCATCGCTTGTACACTTTTCGCATCATGATTAATTGTTATCGGACTTAACATTTTTACTTTCTTAAAGATTTTATCTTTCATTCCTTTCAAATAGCCACTAATATTTTGTCTTGTAGTTAAAATACTTTGTTTTGTAGTCGAAATAATTTGTTTTCTATAAACTTTTTTTCCTTCTCTTTTATAATCCGCTTGTGCTTTCGAATATTTCATATCTTGCGACAAAGGTTCTGCCATTCTTTCTGCTTTTTGTTTTACATAAAAAAATGTATCCAATTTTTTATGTAATGATTGCTTAATTACCTTAGGAGCATCCTTCTTTGCTTCAGCTGCTGTCTTCTTAAAGTCTGCTCCAAATTCCTGCGCATCATGTTTAAAATCTGCTCCAAGCTTTTTTACATTACGTCTAAATTCTTTTACTTTTTCTTTTTCTGACATATCTTTTGCTATTTCTATAGCTTTTCCTGATACATTATCTGCTACTTTGATAACTTTTCCTACTATTTTTCTTTGTTTCATCTTTTCAAATTGAGGAGCTACTCTTTTATTAATATCATGTCCAATTGCTGAAATATTTTTTATGTCTACATCTATCAATTCTTTTCCTTCATGTACTATTTCTTTAGAAGCTTCTCCTAATATTTGCATTCCATAAAAGAACTTATCTGTCACTCTATGTCCAAACTGTTTTAAATTATATCTTGTCCCTTGAGCAAGTTCTGTTCTTCCTAATTTGGCTGAAGTTCTAACATATCCTCTTATTACTCTTTTCATTCTATCTACTGTTGTTTCACCTTCTAGTTTTCCTACTATTTCCTGAGTAACAACTTCTTCTGAGGCTGTTTTCTTTTTGCCTGTTGTATCCTCATTTCGCTCTATGTACTCCCTAATTATCTTTTCTGCATATTCACTATTTCCTTCTTCCATTAGAGCTCTTATTTTTTCTTCTATCCTTGCTTCTCGTTCATCTAAATTCATCTCTGCCTTTACAATTGATTTTCTAATTCTTTGAATTATCTCTCGGTCTGCTTTTCCTTCTATTCTTACATCTAAATCCTCTCTAGCTCTCTTAATTCTTTCTTCACTAATTCTCTTTGACTTATCATATGCTTTCAGAAGTTCAGCAATTTCTTCCATTTGTAACCTTTCTTTTTCTCTCTTAAGAGTTGCTATTCCTGTTTGCGTAGCTTGCCTTACATTTTCATCTGTTTTTATCTCTAAATTTCTTTCTCCTTTTCTTATCTCTTCTATCATTGCATCATACGCTTTCTCTTTTTCTGACATTTCTCTTTCTTTTCTTGGTTTAGAAGCAACTGATATAGTTTCCCCTTCTTCCTTTCTGTCTTTTGGTGAACTTTCTGTAACTTCAACATCTTTCTTTTTCATTTCTTCTTCTAGTCTAGTTTTCTCTTTTTCTAGAGTTGCTATTGAACGTTTCAAAACTTCTATTACTCCTGAACTTAAATCTTTTCTATGTGCTAATTTGTATTCAGCATCTCTAATTTGTTTTTCTATCTCATAAATTCTTTTCTCTGTTTCAGTCATTTCACTCTTAGAATTCTCTGTTTGTGGTACAACAACTTGAATTTCTGCTGCTTCGCTTGTGCCAATTTCAGAAGTCTCCGTTTCCTCTCTATCCACTACTTCTTCATCAACTGATGTATTTTTTTGATTTTTTATTCTTTCCCAATTGGCTAATATATCATTTTTCGATCCACTAGAAATTTTATCAGAAGGTGCTTCTTCCTTCATATTCACATATTCACTTATATTTTCTTTAATTTTTTCTTTAATTCTTTCATCCATTTCTTCCTTTTGTTTTTCTAATTCTATC
>CATLEX010000086.1 GCA_949927455.1 uncultured Clostridia bacterium | reverse complement strand
CAACCTTTGAACCAGCTTTTTTAAATTCATTTGAAACCACTTTATTGATATCTACTGTACTTACACTAAATGAGACAACCGTTGGTGGCACATCTAAATCATTATACGAACCAGACATACTATCTTTTCCACCGATTGACGCTACTTGCATTTTTTCTTGCACCAAATACGCTCCTAATAATGCCGCAAAAGGCTTACCCCATCTGCTTGGTTGATTGCCTAATTTTTCAAAATATTCTTGCAAAGTTAGCCAAGATTCTTTGTAATCTCCACCAAGTGCAACTAATTTTGTCATAGATTCGATAATAGCATACACAGCTCCATGAAATGGGCTCCACTTTGCAATTTCTGGATTATAACCATAAGTCATAATCGTTCCTGTATTGGTATAGCCATTTAGCGTTGGAATTCGAGCAACCATTCCTTCTGCTGGTGTCAACTGATATTTTCCACCAAATGGCATAATTACTGTGTTTGCTCCAATTGTACTATCAAATCTTTCCACTAAACCTTTTTGCGAACAACAATTTAAAGCAGAAATTGTCTCTTTCCATTTTTTCGCAATATCTTTTGGATTTTCTTGTTTTTTGAATGGTGATTTCTCTTTCTCTGGTTCTTGAACAGCAATATTCGTTTTTTTCACATCACCATTGGTATCCAAAAATTCTCTCGAAACATCTACAATACACTTTCCACGCCAAAACATTTTTACACGTGGTTCTTCCACAACTTCTGCCACAATTGTGGATTCAATATTTTCTGTTTCCGCCAATTGAATGAATTTCTCTACCTTTTCTTTTGCTATCACAACAGCCATTCTTTCTTGTGACTCAGAAATAGCAAGTTCAGTTCCGTCTAATCCATCATACTTTGTAGGCACTTTATCTAAGTCAATCACTAGTCCATCTGCTAATTCACCAATTGCAACAGATACTCCACCAGCACCAAAATCATTACATCTTTTGATTAACTTAGTTGCTTCTGGATTTCTAAACAATCTCTGAATTTTTCTCTCTTCTGGTGCATTTCCCTTTTGCACCTCTGCTCCGCAAGTTGCAAGAGACTCACTATTATGTGCTTTAGAACTTCCCGTTGCCCCTCCACAGCCATCACGACCTGTTTTTCCTCCTAAAAGAACAACTATATCGCCTGGTTCAGGTCTTTTTCTTACCACATTTTCCTTTGGAGCAGCTCCAATCAATGCTCCTAATTCTAACCTTTTTGCTAAATATCCATTATCATAAATTTCTGCAACTTGTCCTGTGGCTAAACCAATTTGGTTTCCATAAGAACTATAACCACGTGCAGCTTCATTGGTTAATTTACGCTGTGGCAATTTATTTGGCATTGTATCCTCAACAGCTTGCCTTGGATCGCCACAACCTGTAATACGCATTGCTTGATATACATAAACTCTTCCAGATAATGGATCACGAATACAACCACCAAGACAGGTTGCTGCTCCACCAAAAGGTTCAATTTCTGTTGGATGATTATGTGTTTCATTTTTGAACATAATCAAATACTCTTCTGGTTTGCCATCCACCAAAATTTCGGCACGAAAACTACAAGCATTAATTTCTTCTGACTCATCTAAATTTTTCAAAACACCTCTTCGCTTTAATTCTTTTGCCACAATCGTTCCTAAATCCATTAAACAAACATCTTTTGGCTTTCGCCCTTCATACACAAATTCTCTTGATTTTGTATAATCTTCAAATACTTTTTGAAGCAAATCCCATTGGATATCAATTTTTTCTAATTTTGTAAGGAAAGTCGTATGTCTACAATGGTCTGACCAATACGTATCAATCATTTTCATTTCTGTCATAGTCGGATCACGCTTTTCTGTTTCTTTGAAGTATTTTTGACAAAATTTTAAATCAGCCAAATCCATCGCAAATCCATATTTTTTATAGAATTTCTCACTATCTTCGTCTGCCATTTGAATAAAACCATCAATTACTGCCACATCTTCTGGTACACTCATATTTTCTTCTAAAGTTTCTAATTTTTCCAAAGAACATTCTTTTGAATCTACGGGATTAATCATATATTTTTTGATTTTCTCCACTTCTTCATCACTTATATTTCCATATAACAAATAAATTTTGGCAGATTTTGCAATTGGCTTTTTACCATTTGATAAAATTTGCAAACATTCTGCAAGAGCATTTGCTCTTTGGTCAAACTGCCCTGGCAAAAACTCTACTCCAAACACTTTGGCTTCTTTTTCGATAGGATAATCTTCCACAAAATACTCATCTACTTGTGGTTCTGAAAAAATAGTTCCTTTAGCTTGCTCAAATACTTCATCTGTAATTCCGTCAACATCATATCTGTTTAAAATAACAATTTTTTCTAATTGCTTTATTTGCAAATTTTCTCTCATGTCATTTAATAAACCTTCTGCTTCTATGTCAAATCCTGGTTTCTTTTGAACATAAATTCTTTTGACACTCATGGCTTTCCTCCTAAAATTTTATACTATTTTTTATTTTACAATTTCTTTTGTATCACGTGCTATCATTAATTCCTCGTCTGTTGGAATGACAAACACTTTTATTTTTGAATTTGAAGTTGAAATTTCCACTTCTTCTCCTCTGCAATTATTTACCTCATCATCAATTTCAACTCCCATAAATTTTAATTTTTCACAAATGCCTTTTCGAATGTTAATTTGGTTTTCACCAATTCCAGCTGTAAACACAATCACATCAATTCCTTGCATTGAAACAGCGTAGCGTGCAATATATTCTGCTACTGTATGATTGTAAAAATCAATTGCAAGTTTTGCTCTCTCATTTCCTTCTGCAGCAGCTGCTTCTACATCTCGGAAGTCTGGACTAATACCAGAAATACCAAGCACCCCTGATTCTTTATTTAAAATACTATTTACTTCTTCCTTCGTTTTTCCTAAAGTATCCATCAAATATCCCACAATGGAAGGATCCATATCACCACATCTTGCACACATAGCAATTCCACCAAGTGGGGTAAGTCCCATACTCGTGTTTACTGATTTTCCACCATCAACTGCACATAGCGATGCTCCTTGCCCTAAATGACAAGTTACAATTTTTAAATCTTTCACATCTTTTCCCATCACTTCTGCCACTCTTTTTGAAACAAATTTATGGCTCGTTCCATGAAAACCATATTTACGAATTTTATATTTTTCATAATACTCATAAGGAAGCGGATAAATATAATTCTCTTTTGGCATAGTTTGATGAAAAGCTGTATCAAAAACAGCCACCATTGGTGTATTTTTAATTTGCTTTTTGCAAGCCTCAATTCCCAATAAACACGCTGGATTATGAAGTGGGGCAAGTGGAATACATTCTTTAATTTGTTCAATTACTTCGTCTGTAATTAGTACAGAACTACTGAACTTTTCTCCACCATGTACTAAACGATGTCCAACTGCATCAATTTCATTCAAGTCTTCAATCACACCATACTTTTCACCTGTTAGCAAATCTTCCATCACAAACTTTAAAGCCAAATCATGATTTTCTACTGGATGTTCAATTCTTGTTTTCTCTCCCTTTTGCTTAATCGTCACAAACGAATTGTTCTGCCCAATTCGCTCATATGTTCCTTTTGTAATAACTTCCTCATTCTCCATATCAATTAATTGATATTTTAGAGAACTACTTCCACAATTCAAAACTAAAATTTTCATAAAACTCTCCTTTTTATAATACTACTTCCTCGCATGCTTATTGCGCGGATACAAATCAACTGTAAAATAGCCTGTCAGGCAAACCTCTTCACACCCTTTTAATTTTGTGCTTGGACACAAGTTATCGCTACTACGCCAGCAATATCTTTTGCTGAACATCCACGTGATAAATCATTCACAGGTTTAGCAATTCCTTGGCAAAGTGGTCCATATGCTTCTGCTTTTGCTAATCTTTGCGTCAATTTATAACCAATATTTCCTGCATCTAAATTCGGAAAAATTAGCGTATTACATTTTCCTGCTACTTCACTATTGGGTGCTTTTGAACTAGCTACTTCTGGCACAATTGCTGCATCTAACTGCAATTCTCCATCTACTTTTAATTCTGGATACCTTTCCTTTATCATACTAGTTGCATCAATCACTTTTTGTGTTAATTCTGATTTTGCACTTCCATGAGTAGAATAAGAAAGCATACCAATCTTAGCCTCTTTTCCAACTAATTGTTCAAAACTTTTAGCAGAAGAATTTGCAATTTCTACCAATGCTTCTGCTTCTGGGTCTTCATTTAAACCACAATCGCCAAACACAAATACTCCATTTTCCCCATATTCACAATTTGGCACAACCATCACAAAAAATGCTGATACAAGTTTTGTTTCTGGCGCTGTTTTTAAAATCTGAAGTGCTGGTCTTAAAGTATCTGATGTAGAATGAATAGCGCCTGATACTAAACCATCACTATCTCCTAATTTAACCATCATCATTCCAAAATAAACTTCATCTAATATTAATTCTTGTGCCTTTTCTAAGGTTAAACCTTTTGCTTTTCTAAGCTCATATAATTTTTGTGCATATTCAGTTCGTTTTTCAGAAGTTTTTGGGTCAATAATTTTCGCTTTTGTCAAATCAAAGCCACTTTTTTGTGCTAATTCATGAATTTTTTTTTCATTTCCCAAAAGAACAATTCTGGCATATTCTTCTTTCAAAGCAATAGCTGCTGCTTCTATTACTCGTATATCGGTTGCTTCTGGCAATACTATTGTCTTCAAACTAGATTTTGCTCTATTTTTTATTTCTTCAATAAAACTCATTTTTTCCTCCCTTTTTCCGTCAATTTACCTTATTTATTATATAAAAAATCAGAGTGAAAGTCAAGTAAATATCATAACTTTACATGATTCTTATTACCTATAAAAAAATCTTTATTTTTATACTTTTGTATTAATTACATAATATTTTTACCAAGTTATCCACAGAAATCCAATTCGAGAATGTGTGGATAATGTGGATAACTCTGTGGATAGCTTGTTTTGATACAAAATTCAACATTATTTTTTTCACATCGACTTATTTTTCACTATTTTATTTTGTTTACGAAATATTTTATTAAAAAAGGAACTGTAAAAAACTCACTCTTCTTTGACTGAAGATAGAGTTTTTTACAGCTCTTTTTCTCTTTTACAATCCTAAATTATTTATGTGCATACCAGCAGTTCCAATATAAACATCTCTATTTCCATCTAAAGTATGACATTTTATTATTGTATAATTTTCATAGTGATATTCCATACTTCCACCATCTTTATACATTTCTGTTTTTATTTTTCCCTCTTTTTCATCTTGATTTGCTTTTGCTATAATTTCTTCCATTGTTATCCTATTTTCTAATAGTGCTTCTTTTAAAGAATAGTTTTTACCATCAATTATAATATTGACACTTCCATCATAAATATAAACGTCATAATCATATTTATCTGTTTCATTTTTATCT
>CATLEX010000085.1 GCA_949927455.1 uncultured Clostridia bacterium | reverse complement strand
CTTGTAATAAGTTGGGGGCTCTTTCTATGTGAGAAAATTTTGAGAAATTCTTGATTATTTTGTACAAATATAATATAATAAATAAAATAATATTAAGGAGGAAACTATGTCTTTTAGTAGAAGTGTGGAAATTGTTGCAAAAGAACAATTGAAAAGTAATATTTTTAAATTTGCTATCAAGTCAGAAGAAATGGCAAAAGAAGCATTACCAGGGCAATTTTTGGAAATTAGGGTAAATGATAACCTTGAACCTTTTTTGAGGAGACCCATCAGCATACATAAGATTGAAAAGCAGAAAAATGAATTAGAATTTATTTTTCAAGTAAGAGGAAAAGGAACTGAAATTTTAGCACAAAAGCAAGTTGGCGATAAAATTTCTGTAATGGGGCCTTTGGGAAAAGGTAGTTTTCAATTTGAAAATCACAAGGATATAGCAATTATTGGTGGAGGAATTGGAATCTTTCCTTTGTATGAATTAGCAAGACAGGCAAGTAAAAATGCAAATATTACCACTTATTTGGGGTTTCGAAGTAAAGATTTTGTTTTGTTAGAAGACGAGTTTTCAAAAGTTTCAAACCAACTTGTGCTTACAACAGACGACGGAAGTTATGGGCAAAATGGATTTGCCATAGATTATTTGAAAGAGGATTGCAAAAAGAAAAAGCCAGATTGTATCTATGCTTGTGGGCCACTTCCAATGCTAAAAGCAGTTCGAGATTTTGCGGCTCAAAATAATATTCATGCTCAAGTTTCTTTAGAAGAAAGAATGGGATGTGGAATTGGAATTTGTTTGGGGTGTGCTGTGAAGGACAGAAATTCCGAAGGATATAAACATGTTTGCAAAGATGGACCAGTATTTGATATTGCAGATGTAGAATTTTAAATAGGAGATAATAGTTAGAGTTTTTCTAGCAGAGTTTGTTCATTATTATTGTAAAAAAATGCAGAAAGTACATTGGAGACAACTGATTTTAATAGGAGAAGTATGCTTATTATTTTTAGTTGGATTTATTCCAGAAACATTTCATACGCTGGCAAATGCTATTGTTTCATTTGTTTGTGCAATGCAAGTTCAGTCATTTAAGAAAGTCAATGGAAAAAGTTATGCTAGTACTATGTGCATAGGAAATTTGAGGAGTGCAATGGAAACGCTATGTATTTACAAATTTATTTGGAATAAAAGCCATTTGGTTTTCTTGTGTTCTTTTAATGATAAGTTTTGGTATTATGGCTAAACAAGAAGAAAGTAAAATGCAAATAGAGGAAAAGAAGGTAGTGAGAGTAGATTAAAATGAAAAATAAAGGAGAAATATTATGAAAACAGAGATTAATTTTGCTGGGATTAAAATGAAAAATCCTGTGACAGTTGCGTCTGGGACATTTGGTTATGGACGTGAAATGTCTGAATATATTGATTTGAGCAAACTTCGGAGCGATTATTACAAAAGGTACATTTTTGAAACCTCGTAGCGGAAATAAGTCACCACGAGTGTGTGAAACGGCGAGCGGAATGATGAATGCAATTGGTTTGGAAAATCCAGGAATTGAGCATTTTGCGGAAGAAGATTTGCCATGGCTAAAACAGTTTCATACACCAATTATTTTGAATGTTGGGGCAAGTACTTTGGAAGAATATGTCGAAGTTTGTCGTTTTGCGAATAAACTAGATATTGATGGAGTGGAACTGAATTTATCTTGCCCAAATGTGCATGCTGGTTGTATGGCATTTGGAACAACGTATGAAGGAGTGAAAGAGGCGACTAGTGCGGTTAGAAAGGTTTTAGACAAGCCATTGATTGTCAAATTGACGCCAAATGTAACAGATATTACAATGCCAGCCAAAGGCGCAGAAGATGCAGGAGCAGATGCCGTTTCAGCGATTAACACATTACTTGCTATGAAAATTGATGTGAAAAAACGTAGACCAATTTTGGCGAATAATACAGGAGGATTATCAGGTCCAGCTATAAAACCAGTTGGTGTTAGAATGGTTTACCAAATTGCACAAAAAATTAAAATTCCAGTAATGGGATTAGGTGGCATTGTAACTGGAGAAGATGCTATAGAGTATATGCTAGCAGGTGCGAGATGTGTGTCAATTGGTTGTGGTAATTTTATTGATCCAGAAACAAGTGTTAATGTTGTAAAACAAATTGAAGAATATATGCAAGAAAACAAAGTGGAAGATGTTAATAATTTGGTCGGTGCCATAGAAATGAATTAAATAGTTGTAAAAAATAAAAGCGAGCAAAATTTTTGGTAAAGCTAAAATTTTGCCCGCTTTTTTATTTGCATTTTATTAATAAAGTTTTATTTATGCTGATTAAAATAATTTTCAAAATCCTCTTTAGAAATTGGTTTTGAATAATAATATCCTTGAATCATATCGCATTTTATTTCTCGGATAAATTTAGTTTGTTCTTGTGTTTCAACACCTTCTATAATGGTTTTTACGCCAAGACGATTTGCAAGAAACATAATATAATTAATGATATTATCATGATTACTTAAATCTGCTTTATCAATAAAGATTTTATCAATTTTGATAATGTCAATTGGCATGTTTTGTAGCATACTAAGAGAAGAGTAACCAGTACCAAAATCGTCAATAGAAATGGTGAAACCTTGTGCTTTGATGTTATTCAATATTTTTAAGATATCAATATTTGCATCAATTGTTGCGCTTTCAGTAATTTCTAAATCAATTTGACTTCGATCTAAATGGTAATGCTCTGTAATTTTTACGTAATCTTGAATAAAGTTTTCATTGATAAAATGCTCTTTTGAGACATTGATGGAAACTTTTGGGATGAAATCATATTTTTCTTTCCAGCAGGCTAAATCTTTGCAAACTTGTTCAAAAATATAAAAATCTAATTTGGTAATAAATTTATTTTTTTCAAATAAAGGAATAAATTTATTGGGAGGAATAATTTCTCCATTTCTTCTCCAACGAACCAAAGCCTCTGCGCCAGCTATTTTTTCGGTATTTGTGAAGACTTTTGGTTGGTAGAATACTTCAAATTCATTATCTTTTAATGCTTGTTCCATACAAGATTCAATTTTTTGTTCCTCGACTAATTGATTTTCTAATAGATCATCAAAAATATAATAATTAGCATCATATAAACCTTTTATTTTGGAGCGAGCCATATAAGATTTATCTAAAACTTTGTTAATATCAATATCATTTTGCTTCAGTTTATAAACACCAATGGCTAAATTTACATGAAGCTCAGTTCCATTTATATTTAGCTTTGAAACATTATGGAAAATGTTATTTAATAATTGATTGATGTTTTTTGAGTAGCTAAAAAGTGTTGCAAAAACGTCATTTGAAATACGACAAGTAATATTATTTGATGGTAAAATTTTGCTTAAGTTTTCACCAAGTGTTTTTAGAATTCTATTACAAAATTCATAACCATAAATGTTATTTAAAGCTTTGAATTTGTTAATATCAAGTGTAATAATGTATTTATTTTTGACTGGATTTTGCAAATAAATGGAACCATTCTCTTTAAAATAAAGTGCATTACCAAGTAAAGTAATAGGGTCAATATAAGCAACTTTATATAGTTTACGATTTTTCTTTTGGCTTGAAATGTCAATATAAATACTAATTCCCAATATAATGAAAATGATAAACAAACAAATTCCAACAGACAATATTAAAAATAAAGTCAATTCTTTTCCAATGATGCTATTTGGTGCTATGGTTACAATATACCAATCATTCACATTTACTTTTTCGTAATGTAGAAAGTAAATATCTTCATCAAGTTTGATGTCAAAAGTTCCCACTTGTAATTTCTTAATATTTTCTTGCATGGTGTTAATTTTTTCTAGATTGTCTGGATTTTGTGCATGATAGTGTGTTTTAAAAAAATCATATAAATTGACATTGTTTTCTTTAATTACATCAAAAGAATCAATCAATACCATACCATCATTGTTGATTAAATAGGTACCACCATTACCATTGAATAAACGTCTTAACAGAATTTCTTTATAATCTGTTGTATTAATGGTTGCAAATAATACCAATTTTTGACCATTTAACTCAAAAGTTTTGGAATAAATATTGACTTGATTATTGGAAACCGTACTTGGACGATTTTCAGAAAGATATACAGTATTTTGTTGAAAAAACTCTTGTATATTAGTATAATTTTGTACAAGATGCCCATCACTTGTTGTACCATTGCCATTTTGGTCAAGAATTACAAGTCTTGTAAAATTGTAGTTTTCTAAATCACCTTTAAATCGGTCAAAGATTTCGTCTGTTGTTTTGAAAAAACCACGGTTAATAGAATCTACCATAAATTCAACAAATTTTTTCTGGTCATTGATAGCCAGATTTAATTGAGTAGCTGTTTGCTCACTAAGTTCAGTTATGTTATGATAGATGTTTTTATAAGTTAATTTTTTTACATATTCAACATAGAAAAAAGATAAAATTAAAATAATTATAAAAATGGTAACGATCCATTTTGTATTTAGTTTATATCGAGTTTCGTTGTTAAATTTGTTTGTGCTTTCATTTTTTTGATTCATAATTTACTCCTTAAAATTTATAGTAATAGTATACAATAAAAAGAAAAGTTTTTCAACCATAATTTAAAAGATTGACAATCACAAATGCAAATATTATAATAAATGCAAGGAGAAAATTATGAAAAAAGTTTTGCTATTACATGGCTATAATGGAATACCAAAAATATTTCATTGGCTAAATCAGGAACTAGAGAAGATGCAATATATGGTGATTATGCCAAGTTTGCCAAAACAAGAAGGTGTGAGATATGATATTTGGAAGGAAGAAATGGAGAAATTGAAAAATGAATTGCAAGGACAGTTGATTGTAGTAGCACATTCTTGCGGAAATTCGTTTATCATCAAATATTTGCAAGAAAGTAATTTGGATATAAAACTTTATATTGGGCTTGCTGGTTTTAGTGATGTTTATAAAATAGAAGGAAGAGAAGATTTATATGAGGCAGTGAAAAGTGTAGCGCCAACACAAGAAGAATTGGAAAGTTTTAAGCAGAAGGTAGAGAAGAGATATTGTATATATAGTGATAATGACCATATTGTGCCTTTTGAAATTTTGCAAAAACATGCGGAAAATGTTGCTGGAATTGGACAAATGATTCCGAATATTGGACATATGGGCAAAAAAAGTAATTTACAGAATATACCAAAAGTTATTGAAATTATAAAAGAAAACGAGCAAGGGAAGCAATGAACAATCATTTACCATTTTTTGATTTTAGTTATGATAGAGATAAGAAAACAGAAGAAATTGTAAATTTTATTTTAAAAGATAATGGATATGAAGAAAAATAGTAAAAGATTTTAGAAGAAATATAAATGGATAGGGGTGGTTAAGCTATGAATTTAAAGGGAAAAATTGCTGTTGTAACTGGCGGAAGTAATGGAATAGGTGAAGCTATTGCAAATAAATTATATAAATCTGGAGCGAAAGTTATTATTTTTGATGTAAAAGAGCCAAAGCAAGATTTTGAGTATTATAAAGTAGATATTACAAAAGATAGTGAAATAAAAGATGCAGTTGAAAAGATAGAAAAAATAGATATTTTAGTGAATAATGCTGGTGTATATTTTGAAAAATATTTAGAAGAAATAACAGACG
>CATLEX010000084.1 GCA_949927455.1 uncultured Clostridia bacterium | reverse complement strand
TTGAAAACTTACCAACGAAAACAGAAGGAGTATTTTTAGGCTGGTCAGAAGATGCCAATGCAACAACACCAAAGTATACAGCAAATGGAGTAAAAGAATTCACAATGGGAACACAAGATGTAGAATTATATGCTATTTGGCATAATCACATAGCATCATGTTATTCAACAGCATGTAGAGGCTCATTTACGCAAAGTAATGCGACAGAGACATATGCAAATTGTAGCCATTCACATACTGGAAGTAGTACTTCTGGTGGAGGATGCTATCAGAATCGCACAACAACTGGCGGATGTGGTGGAACAATGGAGTGGGGTTATACTGGATCTGAGGGTGCATGTGGAAGTTGTGGCTATCCTTACTACAGAAAGTGTGACAAGTGTGGATATAGATATGTTGAAAGACATAATTGTACATTTGGAGAAAGTGGTAGTGATAATACTGTATGCACACAAGGACAGAAAACTATATACTCATTGTCTTGTGGAAAAAATGCGGGAAGTAGAGGATTTACTAGAATAATTGAAAATTATAGATGTAACACATGCGGAAAAACTTATCAATATAAACAAGGAGCAAATTCTGGAACATGTAGTTTTTGTAAAGGATCTCATAACGTAGGAGCAAGTGGTTCAAGACCAGGAGGACATAATGCAGTACCAAGATATTTAGTTTGTGCTTATAAATAAAAAATAAGTTGCAGATTAAGTTAAAGAAAAATAAAACCGAAAGTTAGGAAATCTAATTTTCGGTTTTTTTATACAAAGTGGTGGATTAAAAAAATACCAATTTATTCTACAAAAATACTTGCAAATACTAGAAATATATGATAAATTATTAATGAATAAATTTGAGGTAAAAGATGAAAAAAGCGATTATAAAATTAATTAATAGTTTAGATGGGAAAAATCAGTATATTTTTTTTGTTGTACTAATTTTAATTTGTATTGTGGCGTTAAGTGTAGGAATTTATGCACAATTTTTCTACAAGTATGCTGATACAGATCCTCTTATGTTGGGAATTAATATTGGTGCTAAAAAGACAACAGAAGAATATGCGATGTTAAAAAGTAATTTTGGTGAGTTGTTTAACAATTCTTTGAGAGTAAATAGTGATAAAATTTTGGTAGAAAAATTAAATGGAGAAAAAGATATTATATATACAGCCTATAATTTAATAAATGAAGATGAAACTTATTATAGTGTTGATGTCAATATTCCAGAGATTAATATTGATACAAGTGTTATCAAAAAAATTAATTCAGAAATAAAATCAGAATACTATAACAAAGCCAATTCTATTATGAGACAAACAGGAGAGAATACGATTTATAAAGTTTCTTATGCTTCTTATATAAATGAAGATATTTTGTCTTTAGTCATAAAAGCTAGTTTAAAAGAACAAGGAAAGTCAGAAAAAGTTTCGATTAAAACATATACATATAGTATTTCAAGAGAAGAATTAATTACATTAGAAGATTTGATTAATTCCAAAGAGACTACAATACAAGCAGTTCAGAATAGCATTAATAACGAAATAAAAGTTGCTTATCAAAATGCGCAAATTATTGCAAATGAATATGGTGTATTATATGAAAGAGATTTAGAAAGTAGTATATACAAAGTAGAAAAGGCAACAGAATATTTTTTGACAGATGATGGCTATGTGTACATTGTGTATGCTTATGGAAATAATAATTATACCAATGAAATGGATGTTGTGATTTTTTAGGGGGAGCAAGCTTATGAAAAAAATACCATTGTGTTTGATGGCATTTGTACTAATGATAAGTATTGGTTTGGATTTGCATGCAACAGAAGGAGGAATGGAAACAGAAGTTATGCCAGAAATGGAGGAAGAAATTTTTGACGAAATTCATCCAGAAGATTTAGACATTCAAGCAAGTGTAGAAGAAAAGAGCAAACAAGTTGAAAATCAAAATAATCAATATAAGATTTTTCCGATGATTATTTTGGTTATTAATATAATTTGTATTTTACATAAAATTGGGATTAATCGCAAAATAATCATTTTGTTTTTTCGGAACAATGGGAGGTATTGTGATTAGCATTGCTAGTGTATTTTGCTTGATTCAATTAAAAATTCTTCAAATGACGATAGATTACAAAATCATAACATTTGTAACTTTGGGAATTTGTATGTATAGTTCATTTTGTGTAATAGTAGATTTGGAAGGGGTAAAAAATAAATCAGAAGATATTTTTTGGAAAAAAATATTTCAAAATGGAATGAAAATGGCCAAAGGTAAAATCTTTAATATGGTGAACATTATCTTTTTATCATATATTGGAATTGCCATGTTATTTTTAAATATAAAAGTTATTACTAAAGAAATGATTTATATTGCGATTTCAGGATGTATGGGAATGATTGCTGCTTTTTTAATAACAATATTTTTATATGCGATTTTTAATCATCAAAAAACTATTTATAAAACAATATCAAACAATAAATTGAATGGAGAAAGAAGCCTAAAGTTGTAAAATACTTTTGGCTTTTTTAATTTGTTCGTCAGTAGGAGGAAGGATGTTTTCTAATTCATAAGCAAGACCAAGTTCTTTCCATTTAAATGCACCTAAATCATGATAAGGCAAAATTTCCACTTTTTCTACTGTTTTTAAAGAGTTAATAAAATCTTTTAATTTTTTCAAATCATTTTCATTATCTGTAAATCCTGGAACAAGAACTTGTCTAATCCACATAGAAATTCCATGCTTACTTAAAAATTTAGCAAAATTTAAAGTGTGAGTATTAGGAAGACCAGTTAAATGAAGTGCTTTTTCATTATCAATATGTTTAATATCAAGTAGGACTAAATCTGTAAAATTTAAAAGTTCTGTAATTTTTTCTGACATAGGTAAATTTCCAGAAGTGTCTAATGCAGTATGAATATTTTGTTCTTTTAATTTTTTGAAAAGTTCGATAATAAATTCTGTTTGCAAAAGAGGTTCTCCTCCTGAAACAGTCACTCCGCCACCAGAATGTTCCATATAAGGTTTTAGACGCATTGCTTTTTCAAAAACTTCTTGTACAGAATATTCTGTGCCATGCTTAGAATCCCAAGTATCACGATTATGGCAATATTTGCATTTTAAATGACAACCTTGCATAAAAACGACAAATCTTATGCCAGGACCATCTACTGTGCCCAAAGTTTCAAATGAATGAATACGACCAATTATATTTTCCATTTTCCATTCCTTTCCCTATATTTACTAAGGGTCGATGCTTTTTATCGACCCTTATAATAATATACTATTATATTCTTTCATGAATTGTACGATTAATAACATCTAATTGTTGTTCACGTGTTAATTTTGTAAAGTTAACAGCATAGCCAGAAACACGAATGGTAAGTTGAGGATATTGCTCAGGATGTTCCATGGCATCCTCTAAAAGTGTTCGATCAAAAACATTTACATTAATGTGATGACTATGTTGTACAAAAAATCCATCTAAAAGAGAGACTAAATTGTTAATACGAGTTTGTTCTTCTTTTCCTAGTGTATTAGGTGTAATTGCAAACGTATAAGAAATACCATCTTCAGCATGTTTGTAAGGTAATTTTGCAATGGTATTTAAAACTGCAATAGCGCCATTGGTATCACGTCCGTGAATTGGATTTGCACCAGGGCCAAAAGGTTCACCGCTACGTCTTCCATCTGGCGTGCTTCCAGTTGCTTTTCCATAAACAACATTAGAAGTAATCGTCAAAATTGACATAGTAGGTTTTGAATTACGATACGTTTTCTGCTGACGTAATTTGTTCATGAATTTTTTTGAAATTTCAACAGCAATATCATCTACTCTATTATCGTCATTTCCATATTTTGGAAAATCACCTTCAATTTGGTAGTCAACAGCAAGACCAGTTTCGTCACGAATGACTTTTACTTTTGCATATTTCATAGCTGAAAAGGCATCTGCAACAATAGAAAGTCCAGCAATTCCACATGCCATAGTACGAAGAATTTCACGGTCATGAAGAGCCATTGCCAAGCTTTCATAGCAATATTTGTCATGCATATAATGAATAGTATTTAATGCTTTAATATACGTTTTTGCAACCCAATCCATCATTTGGTCAAATTTTTGCCAAACTTCATCATAATCTAAATATTCAGAAGTAATAGGCTCAAATCTATCAGTAATTTGTTTTCCAGAATTTTCGTCACGCCCACCATTAATTGCATATAAAAGAGTTTTGGCAAGATTAGCACGTGCTCCAAAAAATTGCATTTGTTTCCCAATTCGCATAGCACTTACGCAACAAGCAATTCCATAATCATCGCCCCAATATTCACGCATTAAATCATCATTTTCATATTGAATTGAACTTGTTTTGATAGATAATTTTGCTGTGTAATCTTTAAAGCCTTGTGGCAAACTGTTTGACCAAAGTACTGTCAAATTAGGTTCTGGAGCAGGGCCAATTGTTTCTAAAGTGTGCAGAACTCTAAAAGAATTTTTTGTGACTAAAGTACGACCATCAATTCCTTGACCTGCAATACTTTCTGTTACCCAAACTGGGTCACCACTAAATAATTGGTCATATTCAGGAGTACGTAGGAAACGAATAATACGTAATTTCATAACAAAATGGTCCATAATTTCTTGTGCTTGGCTTTCTGTTAATGTACCATTTTTTAAATCTCTTTCGAAATAAATATCAAGGAAAGTAGAGGTACGACCTAAACTCATAGCAGCACCATTTTGTTGTTTAGTTGTTCCAAGATATGCAAAATATAGCCATTGAACAGCTTCTTTTGCATTGCTAGCTGGACGTGAAATATCAAAACCATATTTCTCAGCCATAAGTTTCAAATCTTCTAAAGCTAAAATTTGGTCATGAATTTCCTCACGCTCACGAATGATATCTTCTGTAAAATCAGAAGATACAGCATTTGCAAATTGTTCTTTCTTTTCATTAATTAAGGCATCTACACCGTAAAGTGCAACACGTCTATAATCACCAATGATACGTCCACGACCATAACCGTCTGGCAAACCAGTAATTAAATGAGAACTACGAGCAGCACGAATATCTGGTGTATAACTTGTAAATACACCATCATTATGGCTACGACGATAATTGTGATAAATATCTTCGATTTTATCAGATACTTTTTCATTGTAAGCTTCGCAAGATTTTTCTACAATACGAATGCCACCATTTGGCATGATAGCACGTTTCAAAGGTTTTTCAGTTTGAAGCCCAACGATTTGTTCTAAATCTTTATTAATATAACCAGCATCATGACTTGTAATGGTAGAGGCAATATCATTTGAAATTTCTAAAACGCCACCATTTTCTTTTTCTTTCTTATATAAATCAAGAACTATATCCCATAATTGGCGAGTTCTGTCTGTTGCTTCTGCTAAAAATGAAGAATCGCCTTCATATGGAGTATAGTTCAATTGAATAAAATTTCTTACATTAATTTCTTTTGTCCAATCACCAGTTTTAAAATTGTTCCATTCATTAAAATCCATATATTTTTCCTCCTAAAAATATTTTTTCCTAAAATCCCTCTTTTAGTCTAGAAAAAATTTTCAAATTTGTCAAGAATTAAATTGATATGAAAAAATGAGAAAAAGCATGAAAAATGCAATAAAAAGCCTAAAAGTAACTTTAAAAGCATCTAATTTTTGAATTTAGGGTTGCAAAATTTAAAAAAATGTGGTATAATAAAATCATAAAGATAAATAAATAAGTTAAAAACCCTGCGAAGTGCGTGTAGACTGAATTTTTAGAACCTACAAGTTTTGGATAAGGGAGTTCGACTCTAAATATGGCGTGTATGCTTAAGAACGCTTCAAGCCTTCTAAGAAACCCAGGAGTATTTAGGAGAGCACCCACCTGTGTGAGTACAGGTCCATAAAAATTTAGCAACTTACGGCTAGACGTGGGGTATTTTTTGTATAAAAATAAAAAGTTAATTATTTGGTGGAGGTGGTGGGAGTTGAACCCACGTCCAA
>CATLEX010000083.1 GCA_949927455.1 uncultured Clostridia bacterium | reverse complement strand
CAATTCACCATCATTATATAAATATTGCATATCTCTTTTTTCAATTTCTGCACCTTGTAATTTTTCAGATGGATTAAAGGTTCTTTCTAACACAGAACCAGTAATGACATTTTTCATTTTTACACGAACAAAAGCTGCTCCTTTTCCTGGTTTAACATGTTGAAATTCAACAACTCTAAATACATTATTATCTAGTTCAAAGGTTGTTCCATTTCTTAAATCTCCTGCCATATAAACATCAGCCATAATTAATACCTCATTTCTTCATTTTATTTAACTGTATGATTATACCATAAATCTTTTTATAAATCAATACCCTTTTTAACTTCTATCTCAATTTAATGATAGTATAATCTTTTCCAGATTTGGTTAAATTTATACAAGAATTTTTCGTAATTTGATAAGTATCTTCTATTCTAATACCAAATCTACCTGTTTTATAAACACCTGGCTCAATGGCAATCACCGAATTTTCTTTCAAATAAACTTCCATTTTTGAACTCAAAATCGGTTCTTCATGCACAGACAAACCAACTCCATGCCCAAAAGCATGTAATATTTCACAATTTTTTAAATGATATTCCACTTCTCTATCTTTTATGACTTGTTTGATATTTGCACCATCTTTAAAACAAGTTTCCATCTTCTTTTGTTGCTCCAAAACAAAATCATACAAATTCACATATTCGTCTTTCATTTCGTTAACAAAAATAACTCTTGAAAAATCTGCACAATACCCTTTATACTTTGCTCCAATATCAAATTGCACAATATCCCCTGATTTTAACTTACGCTCTGTTGGCACTGCATGTGGCATAGAAGTATTTTCACCAAAAGCAACTATTGAATCAAAAGCCAACCCATCTGCTCCATTTTCTATCATAAATCTTTCTATCTCAAAAGCAAGCTCTTTCTCAGTCATATCATAGTGCAAAATTTTTTTTGCATGTTCAAAAGCACAATCCGTTATTTCACAAGCTTTTTTAATCAGTTCAATTTCCTCTTCATCTTTTACTACTCTATGATTTTCAATAATGCCATCTGTCTCCACTAAGCTCACTTGATACATTTGTAAATACTTTTTGTAAACCTCATAAGTGACATATTTTTCCTCAAAACCAACTTCTCTGCAGTCCATAAAAAAGCCTTCATAATCAAATTTACTCAAAGACCTAATATCATAAGCTACAATTTCATCATCAATTGTAAGCTTGCTATTGACAGCTTCAATATACCTTGAATCTGTAATAAAAACATTTTCTTTTGGTGCAACAATCAAAATCCCTTCTGCATCCAATCCAGTCAAATATTTAATATTCATTGGATTAGAAACAATCATTCCATCTAGCTCCATTGGCTTTAACTGGTCTCTTAGCCACTTAATTCGTATATTCATATACTCCTCCTATTTTATCATAGAACTTAAAAAATACTTAATATCTTATTGCTAATTGCTGCACATAACGACATAAATGCCACAAAAACTGTGTTAGCTGGCAAAAAGATACATGCAATCGCTCCAATTACTAAAAATGGTCCAAATGGCATATATTGGTCATCACTTTTTAAAATAAATGCCCTTACAAATAGCACAATAATTGATATAATCGCTCCCACAAAAAATGCCAGAAGTGATATTTGAGCAATTGTGCTCACTCCAAAATATAAACCAATTGCTCCCATAAATTTGACATCTCCGAAGTCCCATTGCCTCTTTTCCAGCAATCAATCCTCCGAAGCACTGTAATAGCTCCAAAGATCCCAGCACCAACAAGCATACCAAGTAACATATCTTTTGCTAAATTAATATTATGAATCCCATAAATAAACGTAAAAATTAATCCTATTTCAAATATCGTTAAATTTAATCGATTTGGTAAAATTCTGTGCTTTAAATCAATCATAAAGGAACTGAGTAACATTGGCATCAAAACTAGAAATTTAATCAAATCTAAATTTTGCAAAAAAGTGTCACCAAGCCCAAATCTACGTAATAATGCTACATACAAAACTGCCATTAAAATCATACAAATATATGTTCCCGAAATTCCCTTTTTGTTCTCCACAAAAAAATCTTTCGAAAAAATTTTTTGTTCCTCTGGCAACCTTAAATTCATCCATGCTACTAATTTTCCTACCAATATTCCCACTATGCCAAATACGACATACACTAAAATATGCACATTGTTGATATCATACATTTTTTTCGTCCTCTTTCTTCTTCTGTTTTTTTACATAAGATTTTACAATCATTTCTTCGAATGGTCTTTTTATTTTCGTCATAAAAAGGTCTTTTTTAGCAATTGGATTCACTAAAATAGAAAACATTTTAGAACGATTTGCACCAATAATATCTGTAAAAATCTGGTCACCAATGACCGCAATTTCATTTTCGTCAAGTTCTAATTGCTTTTGCGCCTTTTTGAAGCCTCTCTTTAATGGTTTTGTAGCAAAATAAAAATATGGAATTTCCAAAACGCCAGCCACATTTTTAACTTTTTCTTGCTTATTGCTATTAGACAAAATAATTAGTTTTAAACCATTTTGTTTCAAACGATTTGCCCATTCCTCTGCTCCTTTTAGCAAATTTTTATCATAATCAATCAGTGTATTATCCACATCTAAAATCAAACCTTTAATGTTATTTTTTTCTAATAATTCAAGTGTAATATCTGTGACTTTATCACAATAATAATCTGGATAAAAAATCATATATTTTTCCTTTCTGTTTATATATTACCAATATGTTGCAATTTTGTCAATATGAAATTCTTAGTCTTTTGCTAAAACTAAAATCAAAATTTCTTCTGCTCCCGCTTCTTTCAAAACTCTGCTACATTCCTGAGAAGTAGCACCTGTTGTGTAAATATCATCAAGTAAAATAATCTTCTTACCTTCTACTTCCCCATCTTTTGGCACAAAAAAAGCGTGCTGAATATTACTTTGTCTTGCCTTTCCTCCTAATTTACTTTGTGTTACTGTGTTAACTACTTTGATTAAAATATCACTTTTAGTTGGAATCTTCAAAATTTTAGATAACTCATTTGCTACTAATTCTGTTTGGTTATAGCCTCTTTTTTGCATTTTTCTATGGTGCATTGGCACAGGAATAAGCAAATCATATTCTTGTAAGAGTTTGCAATTTTCCTCATTTTTTATAATCATATTAGCAAAAAAATGGTTTAAATAAGCTTGGTTTGAAAATTTATAACGCAAAATCAATTTTCGTACTAAACTTTCATATTGAAAAATATACAATAATTTCTCATAATTTTTATTTTTAATCTCTATAACACATGACTTTTCTAATCTTTGTACTCTTTTTTCACAATTGGAACACAACCAATTTTTATTTAGTTTTCCACAAATACTACATACTGGTGGAAACAAAAAATTAAGGACAAACTCAAGCATGCTAAATAAACACCTCCTTGATTTTGCCCCCAGCAATTAAAATAAAATTTTCTACAAATCTATGCTTTTTGTGCGATTTTTGCAATCTCTGCAAATGCTTTTGGATCTGATACTGCAATCTCTGCTAACATTTTTCTATTCACTACAACATTAGCTTTTTTCAAACCTGCAATCAATTTACTATACGTTAATCCATTCATTCTTGCAGCAGCGTTAATACGCGTAATCCATAACTTTCTAAAATTAGATTTTTTATCTTTTCTCCCCACATACGCATACATTCCAGATTTCATAACAGCTTGTTTTGCCATTCTATATCTGTAACGTTTTGCGCCAAAATAACCTTTTGCTTGTTTTAAAACTTTTTTATGTCTTGCTCTAGTTGTTCTAGCTGTTTTTACTCTTGCCATTTTTATCTCATTCCTTTCTCTTTAATTTCCATTTTTAGTTACCATAAGGTAATAATTTTTTAATTCCAGCTTCTACAGACTTATGCGCTATTCCGTTTTGAACTCTAGCTGTTAACTTTGTTCTTTTTGTCTTTGTTGCCAAACGATGTCTTCTGTTGGCTTTTGTTCTTTTTACTT
The DNA here is from genome assembly GCA_949927455.1 of uncultured Clostridia bacterium. Taxonomy (GTDB): domain Bacteria; phylum Bacillota; class Clostridia; order TANB77; family CAG-508; genus Scatovivens. Next base: position 2,064 of record CATLEX010000083.1, on the reverse strand, counting down.
TGTTAGTAGCAGTATATTTGTATCTTTTGCTAGCTGCTTTATTTGTTTTTAATTTTGGCATAATTTCAGTCTCCTCCCTCTATACAATTAATTATTTATTTTTTGTTAATATAACAAACATTGTTTTACCTTCTAAAAGAGGCTTTTTTTCAGGTGAAGCAATATCTGATAAATCTTCCACAAATTTATTTAAAACATTTTCTCCAACCTTCATGTTATTCAACTCTCTTCCTCTAAATCTCAAAGAAAGTTTCACTTTATTGCCTGCTTCTAGAAATTTTCTTGCATTTTTACTTTTAAACTCAAAATCATGGTCACCAATATTTGTAGAAACTCTAATTTCCTTCATTTCAGCAACTTTCTGATTTTTTCTAGCTTCTTTTTCTCTTTTCGCTTGTTCAAATTTATATTTACCGTAGTTCATGATTTTACAAACTTGTGGTTTCGCATTTGGAGCCACTAAAACTAAATCTAAGTCTTCACTTTCTGCCAATTGTAAGGCTGCTTCAAATGACATCACACCTTTTTTCTCACCATCACTTGTAATTACTTGAACTTCCTTTGCTTTTATCTGTCTGTTAATTGGTAATTCTTGTTTTATAATAAAACACCTCCACAAAAAATTTTATGTAATTATTCTCTTTTTTCTGTAAAAATTCAAGAAAATAAAAAAATGACTTTTAGAAAAAGCCAAATCCACCACAAAAATAACAATCTAATATTGATATTTTAACCTTATATTCTCTTTTGAACTAAGGTGAGAAGTGGATACTTCTTCTTGAATATAAATATTTTAGCATACAAAAATATATTTGTCAAGCATTTTTTGTACTATCCATTATATTTTAATCTTTAAGCCAGCAAAAAATTCGCTATTGGCAAATTCTAAGAATTTTTTAAGATTTTGAAACCACTAAAGCTTTGCTTGTTACAGTTTCAATATGAATAAGAGAAAAGGGCAAAGCCCTTTTCTCTTATTCCACTTTATCATTATAAAAAATCACTTTCCTGCAAAACAGCTTATTTATCTATTTTCCCCATGATCCTCCATTGTTTACAGCAGCATTTATGTAATACTTTAGACCTTTTCGAGCACTCTCCCCATGGCATTTAGTGCATGTAAAACCGAAATCAGTAACAGTTGGCGTGAAAAAATTCAAACAAATTGGACAAAACGAAACATAAAAATAGGTATACCTAGATGCATATTGGTAGTCCCCTGTAAATCTAGCATATGCTCTTCTGTTTGACCCACAATATCTACATCCATATTGACTGTTACCACCTGCCTCTATTATACACTTTATAATCGAAATTGCATTACCACCTTGTGAACTCAAAATCCCTTTATCATAGCAATAGTTGCACGTTTCAGGCTCGTCCTCCCATATAGCATATAAAGTAGTATTAGCATTAGCAGTATAAGCACCACCTGAATAATATATAGATCCTCCGAGTTAGTGCAGATGACCAATGTACAAAGCTTTTTCCATTCATGGTTGGCTTCGTACTACTTAATGTTAACGTTTGTCCATATGTTTTTGTCTGCGCTCCTGGTGCTCCACTTCCTCCATTTGCATTATAACTTACTGTGTAAGTTATGAGTGTTGCACTTGGTGTCATACTTACTGCCCCCGCTGGCATTCCAAACGTTGTTGCTGCTCCATTTGAGGTTGTCTTGTTTCCTACTAAGCTTGTATTACTACTCTTCCATGTAATATTTCCTGTATATCCTGTTTTTAATGTTCCTTTTAATGTAATTGTTGCTCCATAATAGTAATCTCCTGTGCCTGAACTTCCTGTTGTCGTTACTCCTGCATGGCTTCCTAAAGTAAATCTATATCGATTTCTCGTATATTGATACGTTATTACCATACTTCCATTTGGTGCTATTGATTTTGTTTGTGCTGCTGGACTTGTAAATCCTGTATAACTTCTTCTTGCTGGTGTTACATTTGTGTCTGTTGTTCCTGTTTTGTTTTCTGTCTCTACTGTTGTCCAACCACTTCCATTTACATTCATTTGTTGATGTATTACTTTATAGGCTGTATTTGTATTTGCTGT
>CATLEX010000082.1 GCA_949927455.1 uncultured Clostridia bacterium | reverse complement strand
TATATTTGTATATAATAATCAAGTAAAAATTTATTTTATCAATTTTTTGATAAAAATTAAAAGAAGTACATATCCTTCTTTTAATTTCTATATATTCTATTAGAAAATCCCTACAATTTCTCCCTTGTCATCTACATAAATATCTTCTGCTGCTGGCACTTTTGGAAGTCCTGGCATACTCATAATTTTTCCAGTTTTGACAACAACAAATTCAGCACCTGTTTTCAAATTAACTTCAGTCACATGAATTTTAAATGGTTCCTTACATTGCAAATTTTTTGCATCATCTGAAAATGAATATTGTGTTTTGGCAATACAAACTGGATAATTTTGATAGCCCAATTTTTCAATCTGAGCAATTTCTGTTAGCGCCTTTTCTGTATATTCTACATCTTCTGCACCATAAACTTGGCATGCTACTTTTTCAATTTTTGTTTTAATATCGTCTTTCTCTTCATAAACAAAATGAATATTTTCTTTTTCTGCCACACTCATTACCTTTTCTGCCAAATCAAGCGCACCTTCTCCACCTTTCGCCCAAACTTCTGCCAAGCTCAAAACAACTCCAGCTTCTTTCAACTTGTCAGACAAAAATGTTATTTCTTTTTCTGTATCAGTCGCAAATTTATTAATCGCAACAACTACATTAATTCCGTATTGATTTTTTATATTATCCACATGCTTTAACAAATTTTCAATTCCATTTTCTAAGGCTTCCATATTTTCTGTTTTACATTCTTCTACGCCCAAACCTCCATGGTATTTTAAGGCCTTCAATGTTGCTACGCAAACTGCTGCTGATGGCTTTAATCCTGATTTTCTGCATTTAATGTCAACAAATTTTTCTGCTCCCAAATCGGCTCCAAATCCTGCTTCTGTTACCACATAATCACCAAGTTTCAAAGCCATTCTCGTTGCCATAATACTGTTACATCCATGAGCAATATTAGCAAAAGGTCCACCATGAATAAATGCTAAATTATGCTCCAATGTTTGTACAATGTTAGGTTGAATTGCTTCCTTCATAAGTGCTGTAATAGCACCTTGTGCCTTAATATCACGAACTGTTATTGGATTACCTTCTTCATTAAAACCAATAGTTATGTTCCCTACTCTTCTTTCAAAATCTTTTAAATCATTTGACAAACAAAGAACAGCCATAATTTCTGATGCAACTGTTATATCGAATCCATCTTCTCTTGATTTCATATTTTTCTCTTTGGAAAGACCAACTTCGATTTTACGAAGTGCCCTATCATTCAAATCCATACATCTTTTCCAAATAACTTCTTTGAACCCTAATTTATTTCCATAAAATCTATGATTATCAATCATGGCTGAAATCAAATTATTCGCAGCAGTAATGCTATGTATATCACCTGTAAAATGCAAATTAATTTCGTCCATTGGAGCAATTTGCGCATAACCTCCACCAGTTGCTCCACCTTTCATACCAAAAACAGGTCCTAAAGAAGGTTCTCTTAACGCCAAAATTGATTTTTTCCCTAAACGGTTTAAACCATCCGAAAGTCCAATTGAGATTGTTGTTTTACCTTCTCCTAACGGTGTCGGATTAATGGAAGTTACTAAAATCAATTTTCCATTTTTTTCATTTTCCAATTTTTTCATTAATTGGTTGTCCACTTTTGCTTTATATTTTCCATAAGGAATTAAATCTTCTTCTGTAATTCCAAATCTTTCTGCTACTTTTGCAATTTTTTCTAATTTCACACTTTTTGCAATTTCAATATCATTCATTTTTTTATTCCTTTCTAACCAAACTTTTATATAAAACTATTTATGAATTTTGAAGTGATTTGTGGGGGACTGTTCAAAAATTATCAAAATCTTCGATTTTGCTATAATTTTTAGAATGGGGAAAACAGAAAAATTCATAAATAGTTTTGTTTTATTTTCCAAAGTTATATAATTGCTCCAACTACAACTCCCAAAATCGCTCCAACAAATACCTGTATCGGTGTATGTCCTAAAACTTCTACTAATTTTTCTTGCACTTCTATTGTTGTAAGTCCTGGTGTTTCTAAAATTTTATTCAAAATTCGAGCTTGTTTTCCGGCAGCTCTTCTTACACCTGCTGCATCATACATAACTACAAAAGCCATAACCATTGCTATCGCAAATATTCCGCTATCAAAACCATATTCTTTTCCAACACAAGTTGCTAAAGAACAAACAATGGCTGAATGTGAACTTGGCATTCCACCTGCTCCAACAATTCTTCTGACATTTAATTTTTTATTGACTACTAAATCTGTCAAAACTTTAAAGGTTTGAATTAAAAACCATAATATAAATGGAATATAAATACACTTATTATGTACTATTTCATCTAAAATTTGCATACCCCTTATACTTCATCTGGATTGAAGCTTTCCTCCTTTATTTCATCATTTTCTTTGATTAAAATTGAAATTTTCTTTTCAGCCTCTTCAATTTGTGTATTGCATTTTTGAGAAATTGCAATTCCTTCTTCAAATAATTTCAAGGATTCTTCTAATGAATTTCCTTCCTCATTTTCCAATTTAGTTGTTATTTCTTCCAATCTTTTTAGTAAATCTTCAAAACTTTCTTTTTTTTCTTTCACAACAATTTCCCTTCTTTCATTAATCTAGTTCTACTGTTCCAGTTTCTAAATTAACTCTAAAATAATATTTTACAGTTGCTGTTGCTTTATCTTTTACAGCAACTACATATTCATTATTTTCATTTACATAATCAAATAAAAAGTCGACTGAACTATCTTTTCCCCATTCCTTTTTAACTAATTCAATTGCTCTTTGCTTTTGGTCTGTTACTCCTGGATTAAAAGAAGTGTTATTCTTGTTGTTATTTGCATTCGTATTTGTCACTGGTCTGCTTGTATTAGTAACATTAATAACAGCATTTGTAGTTTCATTTGCAACTTCATTTTGCACAACTGAATTTTCTATTTCATTTTCATTTGTTGCATTTTCGCTTGAAATAGAATTTTGTGTTTCGTTCAAAACTTCATATTCTGTTAATCGATCTACTTTGTTTTGGATGTCATAAATCATGTAAAAAGTCACTCCAACTACAACAACACAAAGAATTGGTAACCAAATCTTTATTTTAAATTTACTTTCCTTACTTCTTTCTCGTCTTCCCATAATTTATTCTCCTATTCTAGTATTTTAGCTCGCGCCTTTCCATCTTGAAATATTAAATCAATTTCTTGATTTTGTTGCAAATTTTGAGCTTTTGCTATCACTTTATCTTTTTGCTGCACAATACAAAATCCTCTTGACAACGTTTTAAGTGGACTCAAAGCATCTAATTTTGTTACTTCTTTTGAAAAACTAGCCTTTGCATTTTTCAGCTTTTTAGTGATTGCATTTTCCATTTGTTTTGCTAAATGGTCAATTTGCAAATAAGCATTATTAACTTTTTGCAAAGGATTTTTAAAAGCATTAGAATTTCTATATTTCTCTAGTTTTAATTTCATTAATCCAGTTTTTCTTTTGAGTGAAATTTTTAATCTATTTTCGTAAATTCGCAATGTATTTTTTAGTTCTTCTACATCTGCTACTACTAATTCTGCCGCTGCTGATGGTGTTGGCACTCTTAAATCTGCTACAAAATCAGCAATTGTAAAATCAGTTTCATGCCCCACAGCTGATACAACTGGAAGTTCAGATTCATAAATACTACGTGCTACAATTTCTTCATTAAATGGCCACAAATCTTCTAGTGAACCTCCACCTCGAGCTAAAATAATCACATCTGAAAGATGTTTTTCATTCATCAATCGAATAGCATCTGCAATTTTCTGGGCTGCGCCTTCTCCTTGTACTGGAACTGGAAGCAGACGAATATACACATTCGGATTTCGTCTTGTCGAAACATTGATAATATCTCGAATAACAGCTCCTGTATTGGAAGTCAATACCCCAATTACTTTTGGCATAAATGGTATTTTCTTTTTATGATTGGTATCAAATAAACCTTCTTCTTCAAGTTTTGTCTTTAATTCCTCATACTTCGCATAGAGATTTCCAATTCCATCTTCTTGCATTGCCTGAACATAAATTTGATAAACCCCATCACGTTCAAATACACCTACACTTCCCAAAACATTCACTTTCATTCCATCTTTTGGAATAAAATTCAAATGCCCTGTCGCTGTTTTGAACATCACACATTTTATCAGTGAATTTTCATCTTTTAATGTGAAATACATGTGACCTGTATAATGATGTTTGAAATTTGAAATCTCTCCCGCTACAAAAACACTATTTAAAAATTCGTCAGAAGCAATTTTATCTTTTACATATTTATTCAATTCTGTAACAGAAATTGGCTTAATTTTCATTTACTCTTCCTTTTTACTACTCAAGTTTTTTGTCTTAACAACACTAGCTAAAATTCCATTAACAAATACTGGTGCTGATTCGTCTGAATATTTTTTAGCAAGCTCAACAACTTCATTAATCGCTACTTTATACGGTAAATCCGTATAAAGCATTTCATAAATGGCAATTTTAATTAAACTTAAATTGATTTTGGAAACTCTACTCAAACTCCAATTTTCTTTTAAATTTGCCTCAATCAAAGCATTAATTTCTTCTCTATTTTCCCATAAGCCTGTTTGAATATCTTTCAAATATTGTACTGTTCTTTTATCTCTTATTTCATTACTTTCTACAAAAATATCAACTTGCTCAGAATTTCCCTCTTCTTTTTGCATTTCTAAACCATAAACCATCTTAAAAGCAAGCTCTCTCATTGCCGACCTTTGCATCATTTCCTCCTAAAACTTATCAATAAAATCTTTTAAATTATCCTTTACATTTTCTTTATTTTTTTGTACATAATTTCCAAAATAAATTCCAGCAATAATCACAACAACAGCAATGCATAAGCGATATAAACCTGTACTAATAAGAACAATAGCAATAATCGCACCAATGATTGCGCCTTTGTATTTATCCCAAAACTCTTTAAAATTATTAGAATTTTCCATAATTTCTAATTTCCTTCCTTTTTTAGTTTTCTACACTTTCCTCACTTGGATTTGTTTCATTTGCTTCTTCATTATTTTCATTATCTCCAGCTGGCAAACCTTTTATTTTCTTATTCGTAATATTTTTCACTTTTATATTGACTTGTTTTACTTCTAAATCAGCCGTTTTATTTAAAGCTTCTTTAATTTTCTCTTGTATTTGAGAAGATACATCTTTTATCATCATATCTTTTGAAACCAAAGTAGTCACATAAACAATCAAATTATTATTTCTATCCAAAATAGTTCTACTTGAAATTGCTTCAATCCCTTGCACATCTTTGACTACATTGGCAATTAAATTCTCTAAACTTTCTCTCGAAATTACCAATTTTCCAGCAGTATTTTCTAAAGTTACACCATTTCGACCATCATCTTCTTTTTTAGCTCCAAAAAAGATACATTTGATAGCAAGCAATAATAAAATAATGGTAACTGCCAATGTAATTTTAAAACTCAATTCTCCTTGCAATAAACTCATAATGATTCTTGATACTGTTCCTATTTGTAGCACATCTAACATAATTAAAATCAAGCCTATTGCCAAAATTCCAATCACAATAGAAAAAATTATTAATGCTAACTTTTCTAAAAATTTCATTCTTTTCTCCTCCGTTATTCTTCTACTTTTTCTTCAGTTCCTTCAACTTCTTGCTCTTTTTCTTCTTCTTTTTCCGTTCTTTTATGCACACCTTGTACATTCACATTTACTTCAAGAACTTTTAAATCTGTCATTGATTCCACGGACTTTTTAATTCTTGTTTGAATTTCATAAGCCACTTCTGGAATTCTAGCACCATATTCTACGATAATATTAACATCTATTTTTGTACTTTTTTCTCCAACTTCGACTTTAATTCCTTTGCTTAGATTTTTCTTTCCGCTAATCACCTCTGTAATTCCAGCAAAACCACCTGCCATTCCATAAACACCTTCTACTTCAGATACAGCAATTCCTGCATAAGTAGCCACTACATCATTTGAAATTTTAATGGTGTCATTTCCTTGAGCAAGAATTTCTCCACTATTTTCAACTTCTTCATTTAAATCTGACATATCTTTCGTTCCTCCTTTTTTTTAATTATCATTAGTATATCAATATATTTCCAATTTTACAAGTATTTTAAGCAAAATTT
>CATLEX010000081.1 GCA_949927455.1 uncultured Clostridia bacterium | reverse complement strand
AGAGATAAAAGCGATATGAATATAATAAATAAGTCCTATTCCATTTTGCACAAAACTTTGATTTTGCGCAATGTTAGAAGTGCCCAAAATACAGAATATGGACCTATCTCCTACTTTAAAATTAATAAAAACAAAGGAGCCATTATGATTTCAAAAGAAAATAATCCTGAATTTTTAAATGATTTTTTAGATTATTCTACTACTATTCTAAATAAATCAGTAAACACCATCAAAGAATATAATTATGATATTGCTCACTTTTTAAAATTTATTGCTTACCACTATAAAATGGTAAAAATTGATTCAAAAGAATTGATTAAAGAAATTCAAATTCATACAATGACTTTAGAAACTGTCAAAAAAATTACACTTCAAGATATTCATGCCTTTTTAGGTTATTTGAAAAATGATTATCATAGCAAACCAGCAACTTTGGCACGAAAAACAGCCAGCATTCGTGTATTTTTCAAATATTTGTGCAATAAAATGAAACTCATTGAAAACAATCCTGCACAAGATTTAGAAACACCAAAACTAAGCAAACGATTGCCCAAATATTTAAGCCTAGACGAAAGTAAAAAATTGCTAGAAACCGTAAAAAATCCCCTACCTACTTCGCATGGAAATCACGATAATTCTATCCGAGATTCTGCTATTATTACGCTATTTCTAAATTGTGGCATGCGTTTATCTGAACTAACAGGAATTAATATTTCTGATGTTGATTTTGAAAACAACAAATTAAATGTTATTGGAAAAGGCGATAAAGAACGTACTATCTATTTAAACAAGGCTTGTATAAATGCCATTAATCGTTATTTGGAAGTTCGCCCTAAAGAAGCCATTCAAGCCAATTCCCGAAATGCCTTGTTTTTAAGTGAGCAACGAAAAAGAATTAGTAATCGAACCGTTCAATATATCGTAAAACAAGAATTAAGAGCAGCTGGTATTGATTCGAATAAATATTCTGTCCATAAATTACGCCATACAGCAGCAACTTTGATGTACAAATATGGCGAAGTTGATATTCGTGCCTTGCAAGAATTGTTAGGACATGAAAGCATCTCAACTACGCAAATTTACACACATGTTGACGACGAACAAGTGCGTAGTGCAGTGGAAAGAAATCCTCTTGCTAATGAAGTATAAAAAATAAGCCTGAAATGGCTTATTTTAATTTTATCATCGCATGCACGATTTTTTCATTTTCACTTTTTATAGTAATAACAAATTCTTCGCCTAATTTCTCATAAAAAACTTTTACGGTTTCCCCTGGTTTAATTTCTTTTTTACACATCATTTTTATTTCATTAAATTCTGTTTTCAAAAAGACTTCTGATGGTAAAACCTCATTGGCAATATCCATATAGTAAATATTATGTAAATGGTTATTGATATCTAACAAACTACGATTTACATGAAAAGTCGTACTCCTAGAATGAGTTTTTGGTTCTGTCATTTTATTCAAATCTGGATATTCAAAAACGCTTTTATTCTCAACTGTATAACAATCCATTATTTCATTTCCTAGTTTAGTAATTTTCAAACTCTCGATATCCAGCAAAACCCATTTAGATGTTGCAATTCCAATTATTTCTCTTTCCTGATTTAAAATCTCAAAATCGCGATAAGCATATAATTTATCAATTCCTCTTGACCAAGTTTTGATGGTAATTTTTTCGCCATAAGTTGGTCTTTCAAAAATTTCAATTTGCCAATTTAGCAAAACCCAACTTTTCTTGCGTTTGGGAATATCTTTCAAACCAAAACCCGCCAAATTAGAATGAATGCCACCTGCATCCTCCAAATATGCTAATAGTGCTGTATTCGTTACTTTGTTATTCAATGCCACATCTCTTAATCCAATAAAAACTTCATGCTCTACAAACATTTTTAGTCTTCCTTTCCAATAATTCCTAGCTTTTGGTAAATCTCTTGAATTTTGCTTACTTCCTCTGAACTTGTTCCTTTTATCAACTTAATTTTTTCAAATCGCTCATTCATAGAAGTCGCCTTTGAAAAAACATCTTTGAAAATTCTAGCGCCCCAAGTAAATGGCAACAAAATCGGCATCTTTTCCAAAATTGGATATTTTCCTTTCATCACTTTAAATTCTGGAAAAAATAAACGCAGTAAATACTGATTTTTTCCGCCTTTTTCTCCTACCTCAAAATTCACTTGATTTTTTAGGCTCACTCCCTGCAAAATGAAATTTTCTACCTCATCAAAATCATAATTTGGGTTTTGTCCAAACCATTTATAAGCAATTTTTCGCATATTCTCTGCAAATTTTTCGCACTCAAATTCCTGCAATTTTTGATTTAGTTTTTCTTGCTCTAAAACATCTTTGTATTTCTCACAATACAAATAAACATCCAAAATATCCCTTATCTTAATTCCTGTAAACCTAAAATGGATCAACAAATGTAGCATACAAAAAACATAAGCATCTTCTTTTGTCATTTCATAAATCGTTTCATAATTTTGATAAGGTTCGCAAAATTCCCAAACTTTCTGGTTAAAATAGGCATGCCCAACATCTTCTCCAGGAATTAATTTTCGATGTAATTCGACAGTCATAAATGGCTCTTTCGTAAAAATAAGATGTTTTTCATGATCATAATATTCACTATAACCCAAAATCTTCATAATCTGAGACGCTTTTTTAAAATTTTCTGCACACGCCATCATATCAATATCAAGCATTTGTCTCATATAATTTTGAGGATATACCTCTTTCATTAAAAAGCCTTTCACAACAAGTGTTTTTATATGGGCTTTTTCAAACTCATCCAAAATCTTGTAAAATTCAATATTTTCATTGGTATCCTTAATAATTTGCTGATTAAAATCAGACTGAATTTTAGCTTTAATTGTTTCATTTTGACAGTTTTCTTTTGCCCAATTTATCAAAAAATTACTTAGCATATGTCTTCTTGCCAACTTATACAATTGTTCTTCACTTACATTTTTATCAAAAACAGGCTTTTTTTCCTCTCTTATAAAACTTCTTACAATTTCTAATAAAACTCTATTCTCGTTCATTTTTTTTGACCTTTTCCCTAACTTTCCAATTTTCCACTACAAATTCTCGATCACAAATACTAGAAATACTATCCCTGTGTGTTACAATCATACAAGTTCGATTTTTCAAATTTTTAATATTTTTCAAAACTTCTGCCTCAGTTGCACTATCCAAACTCGAAGTAAGTTCATCTAAAATCAGAATTGGAGCTCCACTAATCAAAGCCCTCGCCAAACTCAAACGTTGCAGTTGTCCTTCAGATAAGCCACTTCCCCTCTCTCCTATTTTTGTCTCCAAACCATCTGGCAATTTTTCAATAAAACTGGTACAATTGCTGACTTCCAAAGCCTGCGCAATTTCTTCTTCTGTCGCACTCTCATTCACAAAATCAAGATTTTCACGAATCGTTCCACTCAAAATAAACTTGCCTTGTGGCACATAAGTAAACATGCCTCTTGTATAATTTCCAACTTCGATATTTTCCCCATTTTTACACGCAAAATAAATTTGTCCTGCATCTTTTTTCAAAATGCCCAAAATCAATTTTAGTAGTGTACTTTTTCCGTACACCAGATTCGCCATAAATCGCTACAATTTCACCTTTATTCACACTTAAGCAAGTATTTTCAAACACTTTTTTATTTTTATAAGTAAATCCAAGATTTTCTACAACTACACTTTCCAAATTTTCATACAAATCAGCACAATCTATTTTTTTATCAATCTTATCTTCCTCTAGTTCCTCTAATTCCATAATTCTCTCTGCAGAACCAATCATTCCAAACATACTCTGAAAAGACCTCGAAAGTCCAATAATCGGTGCTTGTACTTGATTAACCAACTGCAAAATAGAAGTTAAACCACCAACCGTAATACCTCCTGTTAGCAAATGATTTGCACTCCAAATCAAAGCATACAAATACACCACTTGAAAAATTGTATTAAAACCAGTTCCAGAAGCAATCGATAAACTTCTACGTTTCATTTGAATGGCATATCGTGCATTTTGCAACTGCTTCGATTTATTTTTAATGACATCTTCTGCCTCAAAAATCTTAATCACAATCAAATTCTCAAACACTTCTTTGAAAAACAAACGCACATTTGCTCCTGCTTCTTGCACTCTTTTATGAATTTCTTTCAAATATGGTTTGAACAAATTTACAACTACAAACAAAAATGCCCCGCCAATTAATAAAACTATAACAAATTCCTTACTAATTTGGAACAGCAAAATCACAGCGCAAACTAGTTTTGTCAGCATAGAAAGCACACTTGGCACCAAAGAAAGCAATGTTTCAATTATAATATTTACATCTGAAACAACACGCGTCATCAATTCTCCGCTATGAAATTTAGAAATTTTCTCATAATTTCTAGTCAAAATTGTTTTTAGCACATTCTGCTTAAAATTCATTTCTAGCTTTGCCCTTGTAACCGCATCAATAGATGCCAAAATTGCTTTTAGAGCAATCTCTGTCAAAGAAATCATAATTAAGCGGATAATATATTTTTGAAGCATTACCATCGCCCCAGAAGTTGCAGCATCAATCACATTTTTAGACACCAAAATAAGATATATACTTAAAACAGAATATATCATATTTAAAATATTAACCAATATAAAATTAAATGTTTGTGACTTTGTTTTTTGAAAAATCCATTTTAATGTCTTGATATCTTTCAATTTCTCTTCTGTTCCTTTCTCGATTTAATTTTCCAAAAGAATTTTTTTGGCTCTTAATGTATTCAAAAATGCTTCTGTGTTAGCAGTCGCCTTTTCCTTATCAATCTGATATTTTTCAGCTAACTTTGCAGAAATTTCCTCTAAGGTTCTTTCTTGCTCCAATAATTCCCAAATAAACTTTCCTGCCTCATTCAAAGTCAGCATTCCTCTATATTCTTTTAGCAAATCTCCTGTTGGTACTACCACAACACTTCCTGCAATTTCTCTGATAACAAATCCCTCTTTAACTCTCATTTGCGTCTTCTCCCTTCATTGTATGGTACGATAATTCTACAGCCTCTTTACTAATATCACAATACAACTTATAAATTGGTATGTTTTTAATCACAACCTCTAATACATCTAGCAATTTTTCCATATCTTCCTTTTTCAAATAACTTGTCGTTTGTTCCAAAAATAATTTAATTGCTTCACTAGGATCCAACTTTTGAATAAAGTTAATTTTCGATTGCTCCAAAAAACAAATTCCCTGCACCTTTACTTTTTTATTTTCACTGATATCATGTTTTCCCGAAAATGGCGTTCCATAAGCATAAACACCATCATCAAAAACACGAATAGCTGGTTTATCGTCATTTAATATGTACGGATTTTTATCAGCTAAATATTTTAGCCATAAACTTGTATGTGTGGATTTTCCAGTACCACAATCCGCAGAAAAGAGGTAGGCTTTACTATGTACTACAACACATGATGCATGTAAAAAACAACCTTGATATTTTAGTAAGCCCTGATAAAAAAAGTTTCCTGTAAGCCTATATTCTGCTGACTGTATAGTAGCTTTTAGATATTTCTCCACTTCTTTTTGAATTTGTTCTTCTTTTACTATAATATGAAGATCATTTTTGGAATTCGTGTTAATCTTGTACTTTTCTGATCTTGTTTTTAACATATTATATTTTGGTTCATATTCAACAACTAACTCTGCAATCTTGTACTTCATAAATTTTACCTCTTTTGAATAAAATTTCATAAAAAAACGAGGAAGAACTCAACTCGTTTCCGCCTCGTTAATTAAGTTTCAATATCAGGATTTATTGGACGTCCCATACTATCATACTCTATATTTTCTGCTAACATCATTCCTAAATCCCCTTGATTGTCTACAACTTCCAGACTATCATTTAAAATTGTTGGTAATACATTTTCTTTATCTATATCCATCTTTATCTCTCCTTAATAAATATAAAATTATAAACTATATATATATTATAGCCGATTTTCCTAAATTTGTCAATACATTTATGTAAATTTATAAAAACTTTTTTATTTTTAAAATGCAAAAGAGCGGAGGAAAAGTTTCCACCGCTCTCTTTATATTATGAAAAATTTTATACCTCCTTGTTCAATTCTGTACTTATTCCGATTTTGTTTCTGCCTGTGCCTTTGCTTCTTCTTCAGCTGCTTTAGCTTCGGCTTCTGCCTGTGCCTTTGCTTCTTCTTCGGCTGCTTTAGCTTCGGCTTCTGCCTGTGCCTTTGCTTCTTCTTCGGCTGCTTTAGCTTCGGCAGTGCCTACCAATCGCTCA
>CATLEX010000080.1 GCA_949927455.1 uncultured Clostridia bacterium | reverse complement strand
ATTATTTTAACACATTTTATTCTTCTTGTCAACATCTTTTTTTCATTTTTTTTAATTTATTTTTTCTGTCTTTTTTTACCTAGCTCTTGTGTTCTTTTTGCCAGCCTTTTTCGCTGTCAACGTTCTTTATTTTAGCACCTTTATTTCTGTTTGTCAACTCTTTTTTGAAATTTTTTTATAAAAATCTGTAGTGTTACAATTGATGTAGGAAAAGATAAGTAATTTAACTTATCAATTCTTACATTATTTTTTTGTCTCTAATGTTTCCCCGTTAGAGACATTAAGGGGAAAATTATTTGAAAAGGAAAAATATTTTATGAAAGAATTAAAATTTGTTTCAAATTTAGAAAAAGAGATTTGTTTAACAGAAAAAGAAGAGAATTTTTTGATTAACCTTTTATTTATGGGAGTAAGTAATTATTTTGATATTTTAATATTACAAGATTTAGATTTAGAGGTTCGCCATAATGAAATGTTACGTGTCAAAAAAATTTTAAATAAGGTAGAACTTGATGTTAGTTTAGTAAATAGTAAAGGAGAAGAAATTAATGAAGAGTAGAGGAAAATTTAAGTTTAAAGAAATTACATATAAAAATTCAGGAAGTTTCACAAATGCACAAGGGCAAGTTATCAATTATTCGGATAGTTATGCCTTGAAAGTAGACGAAATTTCAGAAAAAGGATTAGAAGAAAGAATTTTCAAATTGCCTGTTGATAGTCCATTGATTAATTCACTTAAAGAATACACAGCATATTCAGACATTATATTGGATTTTGATGTTGTGTTTTATGGCAATTCAGTTCGTGTTATACCTACTGATATTATAAAAAAATAACAGTAGTATAATAAATATATTTGAAAGGAGCAGATTGTTATGTTGAAAACAATTGTTACAGCAGAAATGCTTCAAGGTGTGCTAAATGAAATTACTGGATTATTACCTATTATAATTCCTGTCATGATTACATTTATCGCAGTTCGTAAAGGTATCGCATTCTTGCAAAGTATCTTACACTCTGCCTAATGAATTCATGCAAGTATTCTAAGATAGAAAGGAGTTTTGTTTATGGAGACAACAACAGTAAAAACGGTATTGTCTGGCATTGTAAATGCAGACATGCTATCAGGTGTCTTAGGAGAAATCACAGGGTTATTGCCTATCATAATTCCAGTTATGATTTCATTTATTGCGATAAGAAAAGGAATTGCCTTTTTGCAAAGCATTTTGCATTCTGCCTAAGATTAGGGGGACAGTTCCCCCTTTTTTTTATAAAAACATAACAATTAAAAATTATGGAAAATGAAATTGAGGAAAATTTGGAAATTGAAAATCCAGAAATGGAAGAACAAAATTATGAAAATATATACGAAAATAGTATTGTTGATAATGACAAATCAGAAAATACAGACAGTCAAGTACAAGATAATAAACTTTTGCAAGAAAATATTGTACTAGAAAATAGAGTTAAAAATAATGCCAACGAAGAAATTACAGAAAATAAAACTTTAGAAAATACAATTGTTGATACGACAGCAAATGAGCAATTAACACAAATTCATGAGGACTTAGGTTTCATTTGTAGCTTTCTCATTTTATTTTCTCTTGTTATAGTATTCCGCTATATTTACAAATTTTTCAATATATTTTTTTAGGAAGGATTTTTTTGAATATGAAAATTAAAAATAAATGGTTGCTTATTTTTATAGTATTGTTCGGAGTGATTTTGTTAAATCATTCTGATTGCTATGCTGATTATGAATATAGTCAAGAAGATGTTGAAAAAGTGTCTAGTATGTTAGTTCAATTGCAATCTAAGTCGCAAACAATTTTCAATGTTTCATTGCCTTATCAATTAATTGTTTTTGAACCTGATTATGGTTATCTATCAGGTTACTTATATAGTATTTCTCCAGTTGGAATATTTGATAAAAATGATATTTGTTATATTGAAATAGGCGGCGTTAATAAATATTACTACACACGTGTCACATACAATTGTACAGATAAGACGATATTTTCGGATTTTTCTGACGAAACTGGCGCCCCCTCTTTTGAAATTTCAAATAAATATACCTATATGAAGCCGGGTTTCTTTTATAGTGACTTAATTAATATTGTTTTGAGTAGTTTTGATTTTTGCAAAAATGATAGTTACATACCAATCATTTCCGATTACTCACAAGTTACAGATAATATTATTTATGAAGCAAATCCAGTTGAGAAAGTTTTACCGAATATCGTAAATACCGATATGTTGCAAGGTGTTTTAAGTGAAATTATTGGAATATTACCAGTCATCATTCTTGCCATAGTAACTTTTTTAGCAATCAGAAAAGCAATTGCCTTCCTACAAAATGTTTTACGTTCTTCTTAAAAATAATAAAAGAAAGGTTTTGAGTTATGAAAGTAAAAAATAAAATAATTTTGATTTTACTGCTATTTGCTGGAATTATTTTGCTAAATCATTCTGATTGTTACGGTTTTTATGATTATACGCAAGAAGATATAGCAAAAGTTGAAGAAAGAATACGAGCGCTTAATGAACATTATGAAAATACTTATCCTCATTATATTATTTATCAAAAAATAGATAACCCTAGACTTTATTTTGAAATGTACGATTTCAAGCCTACCGGTATAGCAACAAGTGATAATACCTATTTTTATGAAATCGGAAATACTCTGTCTTATTCTTATTTTCGCGGTACCTATAATTTAAACAGTAAAATCTTTTATATGCCATATATGGGAAATAGCGACGACTTAACGCTTTCTATTCCAGATGTATATCAATTAAGGAAAAATTTTCGTGTTGGACATTATAGTTATTATTCTAGTTCAGTTGGAAGTCGATACGTAGAAACTCAAATTGTTAAAAGTACATTCAATTTTTATCTGAATGATACTGTTGAGTATGGCGATTTTGATAATTCGCAAGTAACGGACACTCTTGTTTATGAAAGTTCAGATACAAAAAATGAGTTTCAAAAAATATATGAATTAAATCTAATTGACGAGGACGACAACAATAAACAACACAAATTTAATATTGGTACATATTCTAAATCAGAAAATTACGACGAACTCAACAGCTATTTGGGGCGACCTTATGTCATTTATTTAACGGATTATGAACGTATTTTGACTTATGACAAAGAAGAAAACATGAATTTTCAATATGGTTCTTATTTACTCTCTGGCTATGTTGATTTTTTAACAACCGACCAATCGTATTTTTACTTTAGCGAATATTACAACAAGGTTCTCTCGGATAGTGGCAATTGGCTTTTTAATAAAGACGAAAAAGATTACAAAAAGCGTTTCTATTTTAGGCTTACCTATTCTGAAGATAGCAATGACCCACATACAGAAATTTGGAGTGATAACGGTATTTTACAAAGTGCTAGTGACAAATATTATGACCCAACTTATGAGGCTGATTATTCGCATTTTATAGGAAGTTCACATTCAATTTATTATGCAAGAGAAAAAAATGGTAAATATAAAGAATTGAGTAATAGAGTTTATTATCGTGGCTTATATAATTTTAGATTGACTGCTGGTGGACCAACTAGAAAAGCAGAAGATTATTATAGCTTTCAATATTTCTTTTCTTTTTCTGGTGGAAATACACAGATTTTGTATTTACATGACCCTGCTTATGATTAACAACTTATACTGAAAATGTATTAACGGATAAATCTACTGACAAAGATTTTGAAGACCATATAGGCGAAATACGAGACCCCTCAAAAGGAAATATTCAAAATAAAGACGATGAAAAAACAGAAGATACAACCAATTGGGGCATTTTGGATTTTCTTCGTAATATTTACAATGCTTTAATTGGTGGCGGAGACGATACTTCAAACGCTACCAATGGCATTACTGGTGTTGTAGGTTCTGTACAAGATAAATTTGCCTTTAAAGATAACATTGTTAATAATGCAAATGAAATTAAAGACTACATTGTGAATACGCAATCAACACACAAATATTATTTGAATATAAATCACAAATATTTGTCTGGACGAGTTTGTGTAATTGATTTATCGTGGTACGAGCCTTACAAAGCAACCGTTGACGCTTTTATTTGTGCTTTTGCATACTTAGCTTTTATTTGGAAAATGTTTTGTAGTATTCCGTCTTTGATAAGTGGAGCAAGTGCTAGTTCATATTTGAATGAGATTTCAACTTACCATACTACAGGACAAGGACGTAGTGCAAGTATTCATAATAGAAAAATTTAAAAAGGAGTTAAACAATGGGTACAGTTTTTCGTGTTATTGTAATTTTATTAATTGTTTCAATTGTAATTGGTTTAATTGGTACAGTTGCTTTTTCTTGGACGTTAAGTACAAGTACATACTTATCAACACTTTCTACCATATTTTCAATTATTGTGTATATTTTACCAGTTGGAAAATTAAGTCCAATTATAGCAATTTTTATCGCTTCAATGGTATTTAGAATTGTTATATCAATTATTAAGGCAATATGGCAATTAATACCAATTAGTCGGATAAATAATAGGAAGGATTTAATTTATGGATTATTCAATATTAGCAAAAACATTCAAAGATATTTTGTTTATATTTTTAGGCTTTTTAAAATATCCGTTAATTATTATTACTTGCATAATTAGCTTTTTTATATTGCTGATTTTACTTAATATTTGTATTAGTCTTTTAAAAGGCAAACGTTTTCAAAAAGGCTATTCAAGACAAGTATTGAAAAAAACTGGTATTTTAAAAAAGTTGTTTGTTGATTTTCCAAAACGCTTTGTAGACGATATGTTTGAGCGTAACCCTGACTTTTTCAAATATCAAGGTTTGATTATTTTTGAAGGACGTCAAGGAAATGGAAAAACAATATCAGCCATACAATGCGCAAGGCAAATGCAACGTGAATATTTGAAAGCCAAATGTATCACAAACTTAAATTATAAATATGAAAATGATATACTGGAGCATTGGGCAAATTTAATTGATTACAAAAACGGAATTTATGGCGTAATTGCAGTATTGGACGAAACACAAAATTGGTTTTCGTCTAATCAGTCAAAAAATTTCCCACTAGAAATGTTGCAAGTTATCACACAGAATAGAAAAAATCGACGTGTAATCTTAGGAACGGCACAAAATTTCTATTTGCTTGCCAAAGCAATTCGCAGTCAGACGACCGAGATACGTCGTTGCACGACGTTCTTCGGTTGTCTGACATTGGTAAGAAAATTCGAGCCGATTTTGGATAGCGAGGGAAATGTACAAGAATTCAAAAAACGTGGTTGGTATTTTTTCGTGCATGATAAAGATTTACGTGAAAGTTATGATACTTACAAAGTTATTGAAAGTTTACGCAATAGTGGTTTTAAAGATAGCGCCGATATATTATCCGAAAAAGAAACAGTAAACAGCATTATGGTTATTAATCAAAACATAACAAAAAAGTAAATGGCGGGTTCTTAGTAACACCCGCCGAACGTCCGAATTTTCGGACAAAATTAATTTTATAAAGGGAATTTTTTATGAAGAAAAATGATATTGATTATAAAAAACTGACAATTGAAATTCCATACACAACTTTTTTACAAATGAAAAACTATTGTATGGCTTATACGAATGGAAAAAAAATATATTATCGTGATTTTATCAGATTTGCTATTGAATATTATATTAAAAATCATTCCTAATTTGCTTTAGCAAAAATACGGTTTTTTTGAAAGGATAAATTTTATGATAGATACGATTAAAATTTATTGCGAAATTCCTTTTAAATTGTATTCTAAGATTTATAACAAGTCTATTGTAAAATCAAGTATTAACAAAGCAACTGGCGAATTGATATACGAAGTTGTAAACGATCATTTGGAAGGTTCGTATAGTTCCAGTTTAAGCGTGCGTGTTGGAAATGGTGCAAAATATCAATTTAACGATTTGTTTTACTACATAGAAATTGAAGGCTCTTATCATAAAATAACACGCGGTTATAACAGCCATAATGGTTTTTATGATTTAGAATTTATTTGCAAGGAATTAATTGAAATGGCAGAAAATGCGTATCAAATTAATTTGCCAACGTTGCAAAATTGGTTTCTACAACGTTGTGACATAGCAATTTGTTATGATTTAGAAAATCAAAAAAATGTGAAAGATTATATCAACAGCTTAAGTCGTTGTAGTTATCCGCGTAGAAAGGTTAAGTTTTTTTATGACGAAACTATCTATGTTTCTGGAACAATGACAACTCTAAAAATATATAATAAATATTTAGAATTTCGCAAAAATGATTTGAAAAAATTTAATTCGACAAATTTTGACATTATGCGATATTTAGAAGAAATACAAGGATTTGTACGATTTGAATGTGAAGTAAAAAAGAAAATGCTTGTAAAATTGTAT
>CATLEX010000079.1 GCA_949927455.1 uncultured Clostridia bacterium | reverse complement strand
GAAGGATCAAACTCCTTTAACATCTAATATCACGGTGTAAATTCTCTTAAATTTACAATCTGGAAATATATTAGAGCACGAGACGGAAACCGACGTCCCAATTGGTATTCGTCGTAGCGGAATTGTTACCGTTACGATACGAAGCCATGTTGACAGAACCGTCGTTGTAGACACTCCCACCGCGGAAAACCGCGCCATAAGTTTGTTCCTAAATAGAAAACAATTTATTATTAAGTTACTATATTTTCAGAACAGTTCCTTACTCATACCTCACTTTAAGATTCTTATTTACCAATTAAGGAAGGATCAAACTCCTTTAACATCTAATATCACGGTGTAAATTCTCTTAAATTTACAATCTGGAAATATATTAGAGCACGAGACGGAAACCGACGTCCCAATTGGTATTCGTCGTAGCGGAATTGTTGCCGTTACGATACGAAGCCACGTTGACAGAACCGTCATTATTGGCACTCCCACCGCGGATAACCGCGCCATAAGTTTGTTCCTATTTTTTTAAGCAAAATATTTTTTTCTTAGATTATAACAATTTGCAAATTTTAAGTAGCCATAATGTCCACATAAAAACTGTTTCGCTTCTTTGGAAGAAAGTTCTCCATTTTTTACCTTTAGTTTTAATTTTTTTATTTTTCTTTTTAATTTTACTTTTCCTTTATGTCTTAACTTTAAACGATATTCATTAATATGGTAGCCACAAAAATTAACACCTTGTTTCGCTTTGAAAATATTAGTTTTGCTATTTAATTTTAAGTGTAATTGTTCCTTTAAAAAAATTTCTATTTTTTGTAATACTACTTTTAATTCTTGTTTATCTTTTAGCAAAATAACACTATCATCCATATAACGAAAATAATAATGAATTTTTAATGTATGCTTAATATATTGGTCAATTTCATTTAAGTAAATGTTTGCATAAATCTGACTGCTATAATTACCAATTGCAATTCCTGTTTCAGACTCTTTCGAATAAATAATTTCTTTTGTAAGCCAAATAATTTTAGGATCTTTTATTTTTCTTTTAATAATTTCTAATAAAATTTCTTTATTAATACTTTGAAAATATTTAGCAACATCCATTTTCAATATGTAATATTCTCCCCACTGCTTTTTCGCCTTTCTCATATTTTTTTGCAAATCTAATGCAGATTGATGCATTCCTCTACCTTTAATGCAAGCATAACTATTGGGAATAAATTGCGGTAAAAATATAGGTAGTAAAAAATTATCTACATACCAACGATGTACAATACGATCAATATATTTTGAAGATTCAATCATTCTAAGTTTTGGTTCTTTTACATAAAATAATTTATAAGTACCATGTTTATATGTTTGAGTTTTCAGTTTCTCATATAACCACAAAAGATATTCTTCTCTTCGCATTTCAAAACAAATGATATTACTTCTACTACTTTTATTCCTTTTACTTTCTTTATGGGCTTTTGCTAATTTTTCATAAGTCAACGCTTGATCAAACTTATTTCTTATTGTTTTGGGCATGATATTTGATTAATCCTCCTGTTATTCTTCCAATTTCTGCAATTTTTTCTAGCATAATAATATTAAATTTTTCAATACTAATCCATTTATTTTTAACCATAAGTCTTAAAAAAACTCTTTGAATATTAATTCCACTATCAATCTTGTTTAAATAATACATTTTACTTTTATTTTCAATTTTGTCCAAAAACATAATATTCTCAAACGTTTGATACATCATATTTTTATATTCATTACCAATATTAAATTTTTCAATTCTAGGCAACAAGCGTAAAAGTTCCAACATATACTCCATATAATCTGTATATTTAGGAATTAACTTTAGCATTTCATTATTTTCTTTATAAATCAAACTTTCAACATGTGAAGTTTTCTTTAAAAACTCCTCCTCTGTTTGTCCAATCTTAAAATCCACATTTTCTGCAACCATTAATTCCCACGGCTTTTTAGCTATTTTTGTTACTTCATTTTCTAGTTCATTTATTTCTATATTTTCCATTTTGACACCTATTTTATATCTTTACATATGAGCGAATTACACAATTTTCACTCTGACTTTTTATCAGCTGTTCCACTTTCATTAGTATATCATTAATAGCTTCCGATTCTATCTCAGACATTAAAATATCATAAATATTCTGAATTCTCATACTTCTTGTAATCACTTTTTCCGCATCTTTATAAATTTGGTCATAAATTTCACCAGAATTTTCTGTATGTTTTTCTAGTTCTTCAAAATCTTTTGCTTTATTTAGCGCAACATAATTCAATTTTGTTTTTTTTAATATACTTGTTATTTTATCAAAAGAAGTAAGCGGAAATGCACAACTTGGATATCCTTCCGAATCTTTTATTTTATAGTCAAACAAGTAAGAAAAAATAAAACTATCTTTATCATACACATAATAAAAATTCCCAATTTTTACCATAATAATTGAATTGGGATATACTTTTTTAATCGTTTTTACCATATTTATTGCTGCCATTTTTCCTCCTTTTTTAGTTTATTTACATTACATATGTAGTTTGTTGAAATAAAAAAATGTAAAAATTCTCTTATCTTCTATATTATACGCGAGTGAAATTTTGCTTTGTAAAGTTTTTTACATTATATCTATTTTAATTTTTTTTGTCAATACTTTTTATTTATTTTTGTAGTTTATATAGCAATATAATTCTACCTTCTTTTTGTTTTGAAAAAGACAAAAAAAGTTGGGGGGAATATCCCCCAACCTTCTTTATTTCTATATTGATATCGTTTGCGTTACGTATGCCAGGTGTCAGGACTACTGAACGTAAAGCACGAGACGGAAACCGACGTCCCAATTGGTATTCGCCGTAGCGGAAAGGCTGCCGTAACGATACGAAGCCACGTAGACAGAACCGTCGTCACAGGCACACCCACCGCGGAGAACCGCGTTCGCTCCGTTAGCGTATTGTGGAATTTCTGTCGTCCACTCCCATACGTTTCCTGCTACATCGTAGATATTCTTCTGTGCTGTATTTCTTCCAGCTGCAGTTTCAAATACTCCTGTTGGGAATATCCATCTGTTTGTATAATCATCTTTTTTCGTTACATTATTTTCTGTAAACCAGTCACTTCTAATATCTGTTGCATGTGTCAATGATGAATATGTTTTACTCTTTACATTTCCATAATTTCCCCAGGTTCTACAATCTGTATCACACGTATTCCATCCTATAAAATTACACATTGCATCCCACTGAGCTCCTGTTATCAATCCACTTTGAAATGCCACTGTTCCTTTTGCGCTATCAGCATTTCCACTTTTCCATCCATTTGCTCTTTCCAATGCTTTACTTTGTGTAATTGTTCTTACTGGCTCATTTCCTGCTTTGACACTAATTGCCTTACTTGCCCAATATGCATTTGCATCCGCTGACTTATCATTTGACCATTCTGGTATTCCTGCTATATAACTTCCTACTCCTCTTGCTACACTGTCTACTCCTGCTTCATATCTTCCTACCCAAAATCCTCCTGCTTTATTCACCACTGCTGCTTCTGGTCGATCTGCTATGCTTCCTCCATTTACTGCTGTTCCTACTATATTCGTTAATCCTATTTTGTCCCCTTTTACTGCATTTGTTATACTGCCTAATGCTGCTGCCGTATCTGTTCCTGTACTTCCTGCTTTCAAATACCAGTTATTTGTTCCTAATTTCTTTGCATATGCCGCACTACTTGCTATTGGTATCCATACAAATTCATTTGTACCATCTGTTATAACATATCCATCTGCTTTTGTTCCTTCTTTCCAATGGAAACCTGTTGGGATATGTTTTTCTGGGTGTTCTGCGTTACAGCTTTGACTTAAAGTCCATACAGCATATACAGTCATATCACTTGAAGTCATTGTTATCGTGCTATCTGCTGTTGTTGCATTTTTATTGGTTGACCAACCTAAAAATGTACTTCCATGTGAATCTGTTAATTTTGCACTTATATCAACTGCTTTTGTATGTTGTACAACTTTCGTTTCTGGCAAACCTGTTGCCTCTGTTATTCCATTTTTATCATAAGTTACTTTTGATTCTTTATAAATTCCTAATGTTACTGGTGAACTACTTGTATTGTTTGTTCCATCATCTCTTACAAAACAAATTATTTTTCCACTATTGACTGTAACTGGTGCTGTATAAGCAGCATAGTCACTAATGTTAGTTGATGCTGTATCTCCAACATAATATTTTACATTTTCTGTTGATGAAGTTACTGTTACAGTTGCTGTTAATCCATCAGCACTCCATTCATGTGAATGTGTAATTTGTGCAAAATTTTTCGTTAAATAAGCGATGCTACTTACATTGTTGTTAATATCAATCGCATATATGTAATATGTTGTTTGTGCATTCAATCCTGTTGCACTACCTTCATAAGTTGTTCCTTTATCTGTTGTATTCCAGCTAATGCTTTCTACATCATCAATTTTTGTTGGACTTACAAAGTAACCTGCTACTCCTTTTCCATCCATCAAAGTAAATGTAATAGAATTAGTTGTTGAAGCTGTTACACTAATTGTTGGTCCAAATTTATCTACGCCATCACTTTCTAATATTTCAAACGCATTTGTTCCTAAATTCCAACCAAGACTTAGTTTTAATTCTCCATTTACAACTGCATCTACTTTTACATATCCATCCCCTAAACCTGTTGAGAAATGTAAAGTTTCTCCTGATGATAGCTTATATTGTTGTACTGTGTTAACTAAATAATCAGCAAAACTTGTTTCTTGCGCTCCATCTGTATAATAATCCATTTGAAGCTCTGCCATGGCAAGTTCCACTCTTTCTTCCAATGCTTTCTCATTGGTTACGCTAACTGCCTTTGTTGCCTTTCCTAAAATTCCGTTGCTTCCTGCAACTAAATTAATTGATATCCCTGCCAAAATTAGTAAGACTATAATCGTAACTACTAAGGCTACCAATGTAATACCTGAAGCATTTGCTTCAAGATGTAGTTTGCTTTGCAAACTGTTTTCTGTAAAACAATTTACTTGTTTTCTTCCTGTTTGTTCCAATTTTGTTTGCATTTTCTTTTCCTCCTTCGTTTTTTTATATAATTTATTTAATCGAATTCTTCAATTCGCTTAAATCAGTTTTATTCTAGGGACAATTACCTTTCTTTTTATTTTAAGGTTGTCCCTTACAGAGTCGGTATTTTTTGAATAATATAAATGACGTGATATACTTTCTTACAACATTTTTGTTGTATGTATACCACGCCATAATTTGAGTTTCTATTCTATTTTTGTTTTGATTTCTTACAACCGATTTGTTGTAAGGTAGAATTCTAATTTTCTCAAGATTTTTTCTTCTTAAGTCTAATAAATTCATAATACTAAGCTTTTTCAATTGTTGACAAAGCCTTGCCCATTGTTTTTTCTTGAGTGTATTCATTTTTCCTCCATAATTTTAAGTTTATATTGTGTTAATTATATTGATAAATTTTTGCTTTGTCAATACATTTTCCAAATGTTACACAAATGTAATATAAAAAAGGGACTCTATTCTTCCCATAAAAAAAGCGAGCGAAATTTATGGCAACGCCACAAATTTCTCACGCAAATCTATAGTTTGTATATTCCTTTTTTATTTACATAGCACCTTTTCTTTTGATTGTAATTAATGTTGTAATCAATAAAATCTTTATATCATTTGATAACGATTTTTTATAATGATATTTAAAATCAATATCCATTCTATTTTCAAAAGTTACATCGTTTCTTCCACTAATTTGCCAATAACCTGTAATACCAGGTTTATGTTTAATTATGTAATCATAATAGCTTCCCATATCATCCTTTTCTCTTGGTAAATATGGTCTTGGACCAACTAAAGTCATGTCTCCTTTTAAGACATTTAAAAATTGTGGAAATTCATCTAAGCTTGTCTTTCTTAAAAATTCACCAAATTTGGTAACTCTTGGATCATTCTTCAATTTCTTGTACTTCTTATATTCTTTTCTTGCTACCTCATCTGTTTCTAATAATTCTTCTAATTTTTTATCTGCGTCTTTTACCATAGTTCTAAACTTGTACATCTTAAATAGTTTTCCATTTTTTCCTATTCTTTCTTGTTTGAAAAAAATTGGTCCAAAATCTCTGTCTTTTATATTGTTAATAAGTACTGCAATCATAATGGGTATAACACACATACATCCCACTAAACCACCTAATATATCAAGTGCTCTTGTAACTACAACCTCTATGTATTTTCTTAGTTTGGTACGAAGCCCGTTTCCTGTCATTTGTTTAACATCTGATATATTAAATAGTAATGCTAAACGACTCTCTTCCAAAAATCTCACACCTCCTATTACATATTTCCGTAAGGTTTCTCTTAACTTCTACTTTATTATAACATACTTCTTTTTATTTTTCAAGCCTTTTGGCAAAATTTACATAATTTTTTTATTTGGAACATATAGTTACATTTTTTTCGGCATCTTAATTCCCAACAATTCACACCCAATTTTTAGCACAAGTCCCACTGTTTTATTCAAATACAAACGACTAGCTGTTAATTTTTTATCTTCTGTAATAATTTTATTCTCATTATAAAAATTACTATAACTTTGGCTTAAAACAATCAAATATCTTGCCAAAATAGAAGGTTCATTTTTTTGCACAACTACCTGTAAAATCTCTCCAAATTCATATAGATTTGAAATTACGTTCAAACTTTGTGTATCTGTCAATAATGCAAA
>CATLEX010000078.1 GCA_949927455.1 uncultured Clostridia bacterium | reverse complement strand
GAAAATATGAATGTATGCTTTTTAGGGGGAAAAATTGTATCAGAAGTAGAATTTAATTTTGTTTATAATAGCAAAAGACATACTGCAATTGTAAATTTTTTAGTTGAAACAAATGACGAAAATTGTTCTAGAAAGTTATTGAAAAGTGTTCATAAGGTATATGCTTATGATGCATTTGCAGATGAACTGTATGAAAAATTAGAAAAAGGTGATTTTGTTACTGTTATAGGAAAAGTAGAAAAAACTAGGGTAAAAATTTTGGAATACGAAAAAAATTAAAATAGTATAACTTTTAAAATTTTCTCTTGTCAAAAAAATATATATCTGATATAATAAGCATAATTCAAATAGGAGATTTTAATCAATGCTTGATTTAGAGGAAAATAAAAGAATTCTTTTAGAGTTACAAAATGGTTTGCAAGAATTATCAGAAGCTTTGCAAATTACTAGGTTACAAACAGAATTAGCAGAATTAGAAAAGCAAACATTAGCAGAAGATTTCTGGGAAGATAGCCAGAAGTCTTCTATTGTATATGGAAAAATGAATGTGTTTCAGAAAAAGATTAATTTATATCAGACATTAAAAAGCGAATTAGAAAATCTATTGGAATTAAACGAACTTTTATTAATAGAACAAGAAGAAGATTTAGCCAAAGATTTAGTTGCTAATACAAAAAAACTAGAAAAAAATATGGAAGATGCACAGTCTCAAACATTATTATCTGGTAAATATGACACTAATAATGCACTTGTTACCATTCATCCAGGGGCAGGTGGGACAGAATCACAAGATTGGGCAGAAATGTTATATCGTATGTATCAGCGTTGGACCAATGATAATGGTTATACACTTCAAGAATTAGATTATTTAGATGGGGAAGAAGCAGGTCTAAAAAGTGTTACATTTCTTGTTTCAGGCGAAAATGCTTATGGGTACTTGAAAAGTGAGCATGGTGTTCATCGCTTAGTACGTATTTCCCCATTTGATAGTGGAGGAAGACGTCACACTTCTTTTGCATCAGTTGAAGTTCTGCCAGAAATCGAAGATGATGTTGAGCTTGAAATTAATCCAGACGATTTACGTATTGATGTTTTTCGTTCTTCTGGGGCAGGTGGTCAGCATATTAATAAGACAAGTTCAGCTATTCGAATTGTTCATATTCCAACCAATATTGTCGTAACTTGTCAGTCAGAACGTTCGCAATTTCAAAATCGAGATACTGCTATGCGAATGCTTCGTTCAAAATTACTAGCACTAAAGGAACAAGAAGAAAAAGCAAAAATGGCTGATATTAAAGGTGCACAAATGGATAATGGTTGGCGGAAGTCAAATTCGTTCTTATGTTTTTTGTCCTTATACTATGGTCAAAGACCACAGAACAAATTACGAAGTCGGAAATGTACAAGCTGTTATGGATGGAAATTTGAATGATTTTATGCGAGAATATTTAAAATGGATTTCTTAAAAAGTTGTTTTAGGAAGTAGGACTTCTTGTAATATTTTATCATATACTATATTAAAATCATTTTTAAATTTAGAAATGATTTTTACAAAATAAAAAGAGGTTACAAAGCATGGGATTAATTGTACAAAAATTTGGTGGAAGCTCTGTTGCAAATGTTGAAAAATTAGAAATGGTTGCAAGCCATATTATGCAAGAAAAAGATGCTGGAAATAAAGTAGTTGTAGTAGTATCTGCACAAGGAAAAACAACAGATCGATTAATTTCTGAAGAAGCAGAAATCATAAAAAATCCTATCAAAAATCGAGACAGTTTTTTAAGAGAACATGATGTATTGCTGTCTACAGGGGAACAAATAACAATTTCAAAATTGGCTATGTTACTTAAGAAAAAAGGCTATCCAGCTGTATCTTTAACAGGTTGGCAGGTTCCAATTGTTACTAATAGCGAACATGCGAATGGTCGTATTCGTTATATTGAAAATAGCAAAATAGAGGAATACTTAGCTGCAGATAATATTGTTATTGTGGCTGGTTTTCAAGGAATTGACGAAAATGGAGATATTACTACTTTGGGCAGAGGTGGCTCTGACACAACAGCTGTTGCTCTTGCTGCAAGCTTAAATGCAGATAAATGTGATATTTTTACAGATGTAGATGGCGTATATACTTCAGACCCTAGAATTGTAGATAATGTACTGAAATTAAATGCTGTTTCTTATGACGAAATGCTGGAATTATCTAGTATGGGAGCGAAAGTATTGCATAATAGATGTATTGAAATAGGGAAAAAATATCATGTTCCAATTTATGTAAAATCTACGTTTGAAAAAGAAAGTATCGGAACACTTGTTTCTAATAAGGCTCCTTTTGAAGATTTGGTAATCAGTGGTGTTACCAAAGACGATTATATTTCGAGAATTACAGTCATTGGCTTAGAAAATAAAATTGGTAGAACGTATCAATTGTTTAAATTGTTGTCTGAAAATTTAATTAATGTTGACATTATTGTTCAATCTTTTGGAGAACATATTACAAAAGATATTGCATTTACAGTCAAAATGAATGATTTAAATAAAACATTAGAAGTTCTTGAAGATTGCAAAGAAGAACTAAAAATAGAACAAGTTTTACATTGTGAAAATCTTTCGAAAGTCTCTGTAATTGGAGTTGGTATAGCCAACAAACCAGCTGTTGCAAGTGATATGTTTGAAGCGTTATATGAAAATAACATCAATATGCACATGGTAACAACTTCCGAAATAAAAATTTCAGTTTTAGTCAATAGTGATGAGGCAGATATGGCAGTAAGAGCTATTCATAGTAAATTTTTTGAGAAGTAAAGTAAGGGCTAGCTAAAAAAGCTAGCCTTAAATAATAAAAATAGTTCTAAAACCTTGCTTTTTTGCATATATATAGTTAGAAAACAAAATAGGAGGTTTTAAGCTTTATGTTAGAAGAACCAAAAAAAACTTCAAATGTAATTCAAAATATTATATTAGAAAATCGAGAAAAACTAAATGTTTCTGGTGTTTTAGATGTGCTTAGCTTTGATGACCAAATTGTTATTGTAGAAACTGAATTAGGACTTCTTACGATAAAAGGCGAAAATTTAAAAATAAATAAATTAAATATTGATACTTCGGAAGTCACCTTAGATGGCTATATTTCAAGTCTTTCTTATTCGGATTCAGACTCTTTTAAGAAAAATGCTTCAGGATTGATTGGAAAAATTTTTAAATAGGTGATAGAGAATGTATGTTTTTTCGCAAGGACAAATTTTTATCATATTTTTCATTTTAGGATTATGTATTGGAATTATTTTCGACATTTTTAGAGCATTCAGAAAAACGGTCAAAATACCTGATTTTATAACAGGTATCCAAGATATGATTTTTATGGCAATTGTTGGAATTTTAATTGTAAATACTTTG
This sequence comes from uncultured Clostridia bacterium, assembly GCA_949927455.1. Classification (GTDB taxonomy): domain Bacteria; phylum Bacillota; class Clostridia; order TANB77; family CAG-508; genus Scatovivens. The sequence goes on along the minus strand of CATLEX010000078.1, from coordinate 3,475 downwards.
ATTTTGACAAATCATGGACAAATACGTTTTTATATTATTTTTGCAGTTTTAGTAGGAATTTCGTTTTATTTTTTGACAATAAGTAAAATTTGTATGATTATTTTACAAGAATTTATGAAAATCTGCAAAAAATTACTTTTTTTTCTCTTCTTTTCTAAAAAATTATGGCTTAAAAAGAAGGATTTTAAATGATTTTGTTGTATAATATAGTATATAGTTTTATTAATTTGGAGTTTACAAATGTCAAATTTATTCAGTTCACGTAATTTATATAAGTTAATAGTATGTATTTTTTTAATTGTTGTTGTTTTAAAAATGAAAGAACAATTAGTTACTTTGAAAAATTATAATACAGAAATAACAACATTAGAAGAAAAAATAGCAATCTTACAAGAACAAGAAAATTCACATGATGTAAATTCTACAAATTCAAGAGCGGACAATGAAGACATTGCAAGAAAAGACTTAAAAATGTATTATCCAAATGAAACACCATATAAAGGTTTTTAAAATTTGTATAATTTTTTTCTAGCTGTTTTTTTCTAAAAATAATTATCCATTTTGAATCAATAAAATATAAATAAAGATAGAAAAATGAAGGGGGAATTTTCTATGGAACTAGATTCTTTATCCTTAGCAGATTTAAGAGATCTTGCTAAAATGAGGGGTTTAACAAATGTTTCCAAACTAAAGAAAAAAGAATTAATCGAACTTATTTTAGAAGTAACGAATAACTCATCTAATCCTACAGAAGAAAGCGAAGAAAAGATAGAAATGAAAAAAGAAGATATCAATTCAGAAGATGGTAATTATTCTGTATCTACTGAAGGAGATGAAATTGTAGAGGGAATTTTAGAAGTATTACCAGATGGATATGGATTTTTGCGTGGTAAAAATTATTTGCCAAGTCAAAAAGATGTTTATGTTTCTCCCATACAAATAAAAAGATTTCGATTGGATACAGGAGATAAAGTAAAAGGAATTAAAAGAGCTACAGTAGATGGCGAAAAAGAAAAATTTCCATCTCTAATATTTGTTGGAGAAGTAAATGATGAAGCTCCTGAAAAAGCTTTTAAAAGAGTAAAATTTGATGATTTGATTCCAATCTATCCAAATAAAAAATTAAAGTTAGAAGCATCTTCAAAAGAGTATACAATGCGTTTAATGGATTTATTTTCGCCAATAGGAAAAGGACAAAGAGGTATGATTGTTGCACCTCCAAAAGCAGGAAAAACAACAATATTAAAGAAAATAGCCAATAGTATAACAACTAATAATCCTGAAGTTGAATTAATAGTGCTATTAATTGATGAAAGACCTGAAGAAGTAACTGACATGAAACGTTCTATTAAAGGCGATGTGATTTATTCAACTTTTGATGAACAACCAGATCATCATGTTAAAGTTGCTGAAATGGTAATTGAACGTGCAAAAAGATTAACAGAACAACAAAAAGATGTGGTTGTATTATTAGATAGTATTACAAGGCTTGCACGTGCATATAACTTAGTGATTCCTTCTTCTGGAAAAACTTTATCTGGTGGTTTTGATCCAAGTGCTCTGCATAAACCAAAGCGTTTTTTTGGTGCTGCAAGAAATACAGAAGATGCTGGAAGTTTAACCGTATTGGCAACAGCATTAGTAGATACAGGAAGCAGAATGGATGAAGTTATTTTTGAGGAATTCAAGGGAACTGGTAATATGGAAGTAGTTTTAGATAGAAGTTTATCAGAAAAACGTATTTTCCCAGCAATTGATGTTAATAAATCTGGAACAAGACGTGAAGATTTATTACTTACTGAAGAAGAGCTTTCTTCAATGTTTGCTATTCGTAAATCTATGAGTAATCTATCTACTGCTGATATGACAGAACGTTTATTAGATGAAATGATGAAAACTAAAAATAATCAAGAATTTTTAAAAGTAATCAATGAAAATATAGAATATAATGAAAAATAAAATGTGATATTAGGTAAAAAACAAAGATACAAAATGATTGTATCTTTGTTTTTATTTTAAATTGTTGGAAATAATAGATATGAAAACTTTAGGAGTGATGATAAAATGCAAGATTTAAAAATATTTACACAAAATATTGAGGAAGCGGCAATTGAACAAATTAATTTATTATTAAGACAAGAAGCATTTAAAAGCTGTAAAGTTCGAATCATGCCAGATGTGCATAGTGGCAAAGGGTGTGTGATTGGCTTTACAGCTGATTTAGTAAATAAAGTAATTCCCAATATAGTAGGTGTTGATATTGGATGTGGCATGTTATGCGTAGAATTAGGAAAAATAGATGTAGATTTAGCCAATATAGATAGGATTATAAATAGATTTATTCCCGCAGGCAGAAATATAAGAGAACATAAACTAACAAGTTTTGAAAAAATTAATGATTTATACTGTTTAAGAGAATTAAAAGATAGAAAGAAATTTGAAAAATCAATTGGAACATTAGGTGGCGGAAACCATTTTATAGAAATTGACAAAGATGCAGAGGATAATAAATATTTAGTAATTCATACAGGAAGTAGAAATTTAGGTAAACAGATAGCAGAATATTATCAAAATTTAGCAATTAAATTATGTTCCCCAAAATTACCAAGAGACTTATGTTATTTAGAAGGCAAGTATAGAGATAAATATTTACATGACATGAAGATTTGTCAGCAATATGCAAGCTTAAATAGAAAACAAATAGCCAATGAAATTTTAAAACAAACTAGTTATTGGAAAGAAAATAAGCAATTTGCTTGTTTTGAAACTATTCATAATTATATTTCATTTGATGATAATATTGTTCGCAAAGGTGCCATATCAGCTAAAAAAGATGAAAAAGTATTAATTCCTATTAATATGCGAGATGGTGCTATTATTGCAATTGGCAAGGGAAATAAAGATTGGAATGAATCTGCACCACATGGAGCAGGTAGAATTATGTCAAGAAAGAAAGCAAAAGAAACATTTAAGTTAGAGGATTTTAGAGAGAGTATGAAAGATGTTTATACAACAAGTGTTGTAAAAGAAACCATTGATGAGGCACCTTTTGTTTATAAACCAATACAAGAAATTTTAGAGAATATTAGAGATACTGTAGAAGTTGAGAGAATAATAAAGCCAATTTATAATTTTAAAGCAAAAAATTAAGTAGATAGGAAAAAGAAGAATAATAAAAATTTTTGGTACGCTCTAAAATCGATTTTAAGACATTTTAATAACAAAATAATGAAATTATATTACTATGCAATTTTAAATTGCGTATTGACAAAAATAAAAGTTCTTATTATATTAAAAATAATTGAACAGAAAAAGAAAAAAATCTAGAGCAAAATATGTAGATAACGATTTCTTTGATAATAAGTATAGCTTAATTGTATCAAATTTCGACAAATTTGGAAAAATAAAAAAGACAAAAATCTTGACAAGAGAACGGCTGAATGATATAAATAAACTAAGGTTGAGAGATAAAAGC
>CATLEX010000077.1 GCA_949927455.1 uncultured Clostridia bacterium | reverse complement strand
GAAAAATAGCTAGCATTATATTAATTATACTGAAAAGAATACCTTTTGAGGTATTCTTTTTAGTTACGAAAAATGATTTTTTATAATGATAAAGTGGAATAAGAGAAAAGGGCAAAGCCCTTTTCTTCTTATGTATATTGAAACTGTAACAAGCAAAGGTTTAACAGTTTCAAAATCTTAAAAATTCCTTTCCATGTAAGAACCATTTTTTATTTCTTAAAAATTTTCAACAAATTCTGGTTTGTAAGATAGTAGGTTGTTCTGAAAAATTTGCTCTCAAAAAATTTTCGCTTTTTATTTACATTCAAAAATGGATATGTTATAATTATTTATAAATGAAAAACGAGGTGGAAAAATGAACCAGATTTTAGATTATAATCCAAATAGCAAATCTAGTAAAAAAGGTGGAGGCTCTGATAATATTGTTAGAGTTTTTGCTGTTATATTGATTTTGTTTGCGATTGCGCTTATTTCGATTGTTGTTTATGGGAGAGTTTCAAATCAAAAAGAAGTAGATAATTTAGCGCAAGAGGCTACAAAAGCAAAGATTGATGTTGCAGTAGAAGCACAAACGGCGACTATAACAGTAACTCATGATAAAAATATTGAGCGATTAATTTACAGTTGGAATACTAGTGCAGAAAAGAAAATAAAAGGTGGCAATAAATTAATGGAGGAAACTATTGATGTTCCTGCTGGTGATAATACATTACATATAAAAGTAGTGGATGAAGCTGGAAATGAAACAACGTATGATGAAGAAGTTTCAGCAGAACAAGGAACGGATATTATGAGTCCTAAAATAGAATTATCAGCATCAGAAGGTAATAAATGGAAGATTACAGCAACAGATGAGACGGCTATGGATTTTATCACATATCGTTGGAATGAGGAAGAAGAAGAAAAAGTTTATGCAGAAGAAGGCAGCAAAGAAATTAGTGTAGAAGTTGAAATTCCATTAGGTAAAAATGATTTGACAATTATTGCAGTTGATAGTAGTAATAATGTTTCTAATGAGCAAAAGAGTTTTACAGGTGTTGTGAAACCAACGATTTCTGTAACATTGTCGGAAGATGGAAAGAGCGTAAATGTTAATATTGATCATGAAGGTGGAATTGAAAAAGTAGGATTTAATTTTAATGACAAAGATTATAATATTGAGCTTCCAGAAGAAAATCCAAAACATGCAGAATTTTCAATGAATTTGGAAGTAGGGTATAATCGAATTATTGTCACTGCAACAAGTATTGATAAAACAGAAAATAAATTTGATTGTGAATATAATTATGGAACTTCATCGAATGGTTCAGAAACCAATAATACTTCAGAAGAAGGTTCTGATGAGACTTTAGAACAAGAATAACAAGGCTTGAAAAATAGTAGGAGAGAACAAATGATACAAGATATTTATGTAATAGATAATAAAAATCAGCTAGTGGAAATGTTACATCGACTATTTACAGGGATAAATCAATTTAGATTTATTAATGTGAAGGCTGAAGAATTAGAGCTTGCTTTGCGTAATATTCCCTCACTGATTATTATTGATGAAGATAATACTAATGCTGATATAATTGATATTTGTAATACCATTCGTGATAACGATGATAATAGTATTACACCAGTTGCAGTAGTTAGTTCTAATGTAGAAAAAGAACACAGAATTAAGATTTTAGAAACAGCGGTGCAATATTTTATCAAAAAACCGATTGATGAGCAATATTTATTTTATACAGTAAAAAATATTGTTGATTTGCTGTACGCAAATCGAAAAGTAAGTCCACTAACGGGACTTCCAGGAAATGTGCAAATTCAAGCAGAAATGAAAAAAAGGTTACTTAATCAAGAGATTTTTGCTATTTTGTATGTTGATATTGATAATTTTAAAGCTTATAATGATGTTTATGGTTTTTCAAATGGAGACGAAATTATTAAATTTACAGCAAAAGTGATTGCTAAATATGTTCATAATATTGAAAATAGTGATAATTTTATTGGGCATATTGGTGGAGATGATTTTGTTGCGATTGTTAGTAAAACAGATTATGATAAAATTTGTCAGGAAATTATTATCGAGTTTGATAGCCAAGTAGAACAATTTTATACAACCAAAGATTTGGAACGAGGATATTTGGAAGTAGAAAATCGAAGAGGTATTTTAGAGCAGTTTCCGATGACGACAATTTCGATTGCAGTTGTTGAAGTTGACCCAGTTATTTTTAAATCACCATTAGAAATTGGAGAAGTTGGAGCACAGGTAAAACATAGAGCAAAGTCTATTATGGGAAGTGCTTATGTCATTAACAGAAGAAAACAAATTTAAAAAAGTAAGAATAAGAAAATTAAAAAGAGATTTTGAAAGAAAAATGAAAATAAACAATTTGGAAAGTCAATTTTTGATATTGCCAAAAAAATTAGTTTTTTATAAAATAAAATTATTATAAAAGCCTTAAAAGGAGTGTTTCATATAAAAGGTATATTAAAAAATACAGTAGTTCACTTGCGAACAGGTTTTAAATTTGCTTTGTTATTAGTCATAGGTGCTGCTATTATTTCATTTCTAATTTTTGTTGTGTACAAGCCTATGTATAGTGTAACGTTAAAGGGAGAATTTTTAGGATATACATCAGATAAAAGTGAGTTACAAGGAAAAATAAGTGAATATTTAAAAAGCGGAGATAGTCAAACAGTTGCATTTGTCGAAATAGAGGATTTACCTGATTACCAAATGTGTTTGCTGAAAAAAGGTCTGACTGCTAATGATGAGGAAATTTTAGCAAATGTAATTAGTACAGGAACACCTTATTATAAATATTATGCAGTTATGGAAAATGGTGTTGAGAAATGTTATGTTTCTAATTATATGGAAGCGGATAGCATTATTAATGAACTAAAGGCAAAAAATAGCAATAATAAAGATACGATTTCGTATAAAGTGAAATATGATACAGTATTATCAGATTTTATAGATACACAAACTGCAGTAGCGTCATTGTATATAGAACCACCAGTTAATTCAAAAGTTCCTGCTACAACAACAACTGGCAAAAACACAATTGTTTATAAAAATTCGACATTAGGCTTAGCAGCAATACAGCAACCAATTTCAGGAAGAATTACTTCAAGATTTGGAGCTAATAGTAGAATTCGTGTTTCTTCTCATACTGGTTTAGATATTGCAGCTTCCACAGGAACACCAGTCATTCCAATTGCTGCTGGAAAAGTTACTTTTTCAGGACGTAAAGGTTCTTATGGAAATTTGGTTATTGTCAATCATGGAAGAAATGCCTCTGGACAAGAAATTGAATCTTGGTATGCACATAATGTTAGGTTGAATGTGAGTGCTGGTCAACAAGTGGACGAAAATACTATTATTTCAAATGTTGGTTCAACTGGAAATTCAACAGGACCACATTTGCATTTGGAAATTCGTATTAATGGTTCTCCAGTAAATCCACAAAATTATTTATATAATTAAAAAATGATTGTAAAAAAACAATATATTGCGAGCAAAATTTTGGGTAACACCATAAATTTTGCTCATTTCTTTTTAAAAAGATAGAGTTTTTACAATGGCTTTTTGCTTGTCATAAATATGAAAAAATTTCATATTATATACAAACACATTTTAAAATTAGAGTGTGGAAAAGCTTTTGAAAGAAAGTTTGGGGTGATAGGAAAAATTCATTGACAAAATTATGATTTAATAATATAATGAAACTGTCACTTAAAGGAGGGACAAATTTATGAAAACATATGACAAATTATCGATTAAGATAATTCGTAAAATTGCTTTCGTGAGTATTATATTGCTAGGGATGCTTACAGTAGGAGTTATGGCAGCTAAATCTGAGGTTGAAACTATTAAAATTGTATTTGCAGATGATTGTGAAACAACTGTTATGACCTCACAAAAATGTGTACTGGATATATTAGCAGAAAATCACATTATATTGGAATCAGATGAAGAGGTATATCCCGATTTAGAGGCAGATATTGATTTTACTAAAACGATAACTATCAGCAAAAAGACAGCTGAAAAGAAAATTATTGCAGAAGAAATTGCTGATGTAACAACAGAAGAAATTTTAGGACATTATGTAACTATAACAGAAAAAATTATAACTGAACAAATTGAGATTCCGTTTGAAACAGTTACAAAAGATGTTTCAAGTTCAGGTGGTGAAACAACAAATCGAGTTTTGCAAGAGGGTGAAAATGGTTTAAAAGAGATTAAATGTAAGGTTAAATTTCAAGATGACGTAGAAATTGAAAGAGAAGTTATTTCTGAGACAGTCATAAAAGAGCCAGTTGATAAAATTATTCAAATTGCGACAAAAGTAACTTCAAGATCAGGAGGCAGAAGTAGAAGCGCTGCTGTGAGTACAGAGGGAAAAACACCAACCATTGTGACTTTAAATACAACAGCATATTGTGCAGCTTCTTGTGGAGGAAATACCAAAACATCAAGTGGTGCAACAGCGTCATCATGGTATACAGTTGCAGCAGGTAGTGCTTATCCAGCAGGAACTGTTATGTATATACCATATTTTGCCAATAAGCCAAATGGCGGTTGGTTTGTGGTTCAAGATACAGGAGGAGCAATTAATAATAGTAGACTAGACATTTGGATGGATTCTTTGGGAGAATGTTTGTTATTTGGTAGAAGAAATTTAGAATGTCATGTATATAGATAAACAAAAAAACTGAGATTGTAATCTCAGTTTTTTATTTATATAATGTGTAATTGAAGGATATATTAAAATCAAGCACGCTTTATTGTTTTATGGAAACAATTGACAATAAATCTCATTTAAACTATAATATTATTATAATTTAAATGAGGAGAAATGATGAGAGATAGTTATAAATTAAAATTGGAATTGTTGAGTGAAGAAATTGATATTGATGATAGAGATACAAAAACTCTCAACAATAGTGATTTTTTGCATAATGATTATATTACAACATCAGGAATAGAAATGAATTATGAAGATATATATGTAACGGTTACAATAAATAAAAGTTCTAAGTATCATTTAATTTATGATGCCTCATGGAAAATTATTAGAGATTCTGAAGTTATTATAGATAATTGAAATTTTTGTTTCCACCAATGTATGCAAGCAAAAAAGAAAAGTTGGCAAATGGAAATTTAGTAACAGAATATGTAAATACACATGGAGATAGAATAAGAATTCAACCAATAGGAGGCTGTGCCAATAGTTGTAGATTTTGTTCTTGTAATGATAAATCTTATATTAAATATGATATTAATACCTTAGATAAAGCTTTTAAAATAGCAAAAGAAGAAGGAAAAGAAAATATTAGACATGTATTGATTAGTGGTGGAACTCCAAAACAACAGGACTATGATTATATGACACAAGTATATACGTATTTTATAAAAACATATAAAGAATTGGAATTTGATATTATGATGGCACCAAGAGGTTTCAAATCTTCAAAAGATTTGAATGATTACAAGTATTATATTGAATATTTAGAACAAATTGGAGTTTATGGTTTATCGATTAATATTGAATTATATAATGATGAATTTAGAAAAAAATATATTCCTCAGAAAAATGAGATAGGTTTGCAAAATTATATTGCTTTTTTAGAAAATGCGGTTAATAAATTAGGAACGAAAAGAGTTCGCTCTTGCATTATTGTTGGCTTAGAACCAATAGAAGATACGATAAAAGGGGTAGAGTTACTTTGCCAAATAGGATGTATTCCAGTTTTATCTCCATATGTACCAAAAGTTAGAAGTTATCAAAATTCAAAAGTGTATTTAGATACAATGTTGAAAGTAAGAGAGCAAGCAGAGAAAATTTCAAATAAATATAATGTTCCTTTAGGGCCATTATGCAAGCAATGTTCTTATAATACGATTTAAAAAATTAGGAGAAGATTATGCAAAATTTATATTGGATAGGAATTAAAGAATCTGATATAGCAGGATGTGAAGAATTATATGATGGTTCTATAACAATATTGGGTTCAGGAAAAGGAAATAATATATCATATTCGAGTAATTTGAATGAAAGAATAAATCATAATAGTTCAGAAAATGAAGAAGAAGTCTATGAGTGGTTACAAGAAAAAGCGTTAGAGATTTTAAAATCAAATTCGAATGCAAAATTTATGTTTTATAATCAAGCATCAGCATATGGATATGATAAAAAGATATTAAAAAATACAATCTGTATGAATAATAAAAAATTAATTGATTTAATAAATCATAAATTTTTAATGAGAGAATGGCTAAAAAATTATGTGCCAATTCTACAATATAAATATTATAGTGGAGTAGAAATTATATCTCAAAATAATTTAATACAAGATATTGGTGACGAATTGGTTATACAAGGAGAAACGAGCAATGGTGGATCAAATACGTTTTTATTAAATAAGGAAAATGTAAGTGAAATAAACAATACTTTAAACAGTTCTGATGTATATAGCGTTTCTAAATATGATAGGAATAATATTCCTATGAATATACATTGTATCATATCAAAAGATGACATTGTATTATTTCCACCTTCTTTGCAACTTATTTTAATAAATGATAGAATTAGTTCTAGAGGAGCTGATTTTATAGAGTATGGAAAAATAAAGAAGAATATTCAAGATAGAGTTACAGATTATTCGCTAAGAATTTGTAAACAATTACAAAAAATAGGGTATGTTGGAATTTTAGGGATAGATTATATTATTTGTAAAAGTGAACTTTATTTTATGGAAATTAACCCAAGATTTCAAAGTTCAACAAATATTTTAAATATGGCATTGAAAGAAAATAATCAAAAAAGTGTGAATGAATTATGTATAAGAGCTTTTAAAAATGAAGATATAAAAATTCCTGTAATTAATGTAAATTA
>CATLEX010000076.1 GCA_949927455.1 uncultured Clostridia bacterium | reverse complement strand
AGAATTTCCTCTAGTATTTTCTAAAAATTATTAATATAATTTATCTAGCATATTTTTATTGAGCAAAAAATTAGATAAAACTCAATTGTTCTATATTTTCACTTTTTTTATAATCCTTAATAATATCTTCCATTTTATATAGCAAACCATATTTCTGACACTCTTTTTCAAAAATATCTTTCAAATTTTGATTTGGAGGACCACAAAAATATTGATTTCCGAAATTTCTAATATATTTCTCCTTTAAACTCGGAAACAACTTATCTAATTCTTGAAAAAAATAATCCCTCTGATTTTCTCGAAGCGTCACGCCACCCATTGTAAATACAAACTTTGCTCCATTTTCCGCTGATAATTGAATAACTTTTCGAATATTCTCTTCAGAATCTGTTATAAAAGGAAGAATTGGTATAAGCAAAGTTCCAACGTACAATCCTGCATCTGCCAACTGCTTCATAGCCCTTAATCTTTCTGATGAGCTGCTAACTCTCGGTTCTATTTTTCGTGATAAATCATCATCTGCTGTTGTAATCGTAAATTTCAATATTACATCTGCCTTTGAATTTATTTTCTGAAATAAATCCATATCACGCGTTATCAAATCACTTTTTGTTTCAATTGAAACGCCAAAATGATAATTTGAAATCAATTCAAGCGCTTGTCTTGTAATTTGATATTGCTTCTCAAAAACAGAATATGTATCTGACATTGCTCCAATTCCTATTACTCCTTTTTTCCTTTTCGAATTTAATTCTCGATTTAAAATTTCTATCTCATTTTGTTTGCCTCGCACTTTATCAAAATTCTTAATTTGATAACAATTACTTCTGCTATCACAATAAATACACCCATGCGGACAACCTTGATACAAATTCATATTATAATCAATTCCAAACCATTCTTCTGAGTGTTTAGCTTTTTGCAAAATCGACTTTGCTGGTACAAAATCCACCTTATTTCTCCTTTTTTACAGGTATTCTAATCACCGTTTTCAAATTTTCTGGCTTTGTTCTTCTAGGATCTGACAAATAAATCTCATGATGTCTTCTTACCAATTCATTTTCAATACTTCCTATATCATTTTTAAGTCCATTATTTTCTATATATTTTTGTATTTTTTCAAGCGTTTTTGGTTCATTATCATAAGAACCAATGTGCATCATTTGCACACATAATCCTTCTTTAATCTCCCCAAATTCCGCTTTTTCAATTATTAAACCTTTTTTACTCTTCACTTCTTTACATGCCCAATCAAAAACTTCTTCTGTTACAAACTCTGGTTGCCTTATCAGCGAAATCCACATAAATTGCTCTTTATTTTCATAATCCACATTTTTTTCGCCTTCATTCCACCAAAAACCTTCTAATGGTGGCACAACATAGTCAAAATAGCCTTCTATTTTATGAGTTCCCATTTTACTCATTTTTATAGTAAACGACAACGCATACAGCAACTGCAATGCTTCTTGATATTCACCATTTTCGCTATTTGGGTTTCCCTTACCTGCGACCCAAATAAATTTCATATTGGGCACATTAATCAGCTCAGGTACAGCTTTTGGCAAATACAAATCTTTATATTCTTTTTTATAATCCAATTTTTCCATTTAATCCTCCAACGCAATATAAATATGAATTTCCTGATTTTGCATATCTTCTGAATTATTTTGATATTCCTCAAAATCGCATGTATACTTTCTTTTCAAATCCATTTGCCAAATTTTCGCCCATGCTTCACCAACTGATTTTTGTACATCACCACAAATCACAAATTTGGCATATTTCCCTTTTGCAATAATTTTACAATTTTCACTTTTTTTATTCACTTCTGCACCAACCATAAAATAATATGGTTTCGTATAATCTCCTTCATAATCTGTATACAAACCAATTGTTTTATGATTTACTTTGTTAACAATTTTATCATACACTCCTTTAGCAAAAAAATTTTTCCAAAGCTCTCCAATATCTTTAATTGATTTTCCTGCTTCATTGGTCGTTTTCATCCCAATTCCTTCCACTAATTTTTCTTCTAATTCTACAATTTCAAATTCCATAACTTTTTTCCTCCTGTTGCCATTATACAAAACTAAATATGACACCAGTATGTCATATAAAAAATTATTTTAAATATTCCCTCAAATTTCTCTTCAATTTTTGTATAATTCTATTTTTTACATATTCTGGTGAAATCACTTTTGCTTCTTCTCCAAAAGACAAAATATAACCATAAACCCAGTCATTTTCTGGAAATTCTACATTTACTAAAAAATCACCATTTAGCATTTTCGTAATATTTTCCTTCTCAAATTCGTCATACACACGATAAGCCAAATTTCGTGAAATTTGTAGTGTTAAATTTACTGTTTTAAAATCTACCTTTTTTTCAATTATTTCTGGTAATTCTCTTTCAAAATTCTCATCTAAAATCTCTATATTTCGCATTCTCGCCATTTTAAAGAAACGATAATCCTGAGCATCTCTTGCAAATGCCTTTAAATACCACGCTTTATCCTTAAAATAAATTTGCAAAGGTTCTGCTTGCCTGTTTTTTTCTTCTCCTTTTGAATTATAATACACAAATTGCAACACTTTTTTTTCCAAAACTGCCTTTCGTATCAATTCAAAAGTTTTATCTTGTCCCTCCACATTGCTCCAATTAGACAAATCAACCTCAATCCAATTGGCTTTATTTTTTTGAAAAAGCATACTCATTTTTTCCAAAATATCTTTTTCGCCTGATACTCTCATTTGTTGCATTCCTTGTAATGCAAATAAAATTTGATTTTGCTCTTCATCAGTCAAAATCGACTTATCCAGCACAAAATCCTCTAATAATCTAATTCCGCCACCTTTGCCTTTATTCATATAAACCGGAATTTTAGCTGTACTAAGCACATCTACATCACGATAAATCGTTCTTATTGAAACTCCAAAATACTCTGCTAATTCCTTTGCTGTTACCGTTTTTTTCTCCAATAAAATATATATTATTTCAAATAATCGATTAATTTGCATTTCCTCACCCTTTTTTATTATATCATAAAATAAGACATATTAATGTCATATTATTAAAATTATTGTTAATATTTTGAACTTTTATTCATTTTAAGTTCATATTTTTAACTTAATTACATTTCTTGACAATTTTATTTTCTTTTATTGACAAAATGTTCAAAATATGATTATATAATATAAAGGAGAAATGTATGAAAAAATCTTATGAAATTATTCGTGATTTAAGAGAAGATAATCATTTAACTCAATTAGATGTTGCAAATTATTTGAATATGTCTCGTGCTGCCTATAATCACTACGAATTAGGTCGCACAAATCTAACAGAAGATATTATTATAAAGCTTGCAAAATTATATCACACTACGCCAAATGTGATTTTGAATTTCTCAACAAAATCAAAAAATTATAATACTGATTTTTTAAAACTTTATAAAAAAATAAAATATTCAAAAATTAATATTGATTATTTAATAGATTTTATAGAATTAAATGAAAAATATAAAAAATAAATAATTCAAAAAACACTTGACAATTAATTTTTTTCGTTGTAAAATAAGTTCAATTTATTTCAAGTAGGAGTTGATTCTTATATGAGTTTTTTTTCTAAATATCAAAAATATTATACTAAAATATTAGATTTTTTTAATATTTTAGAACAATTTAATGAAAATTATATTCCCAAAAAGGAACAAAAAAAATTACTGCGAAATTACAAAATTATTTATAATTTCTTTAAAACAAATTATAAAAATAAAAAAATTCGAAAATTTCTTAAAATCTATTCTAGTCTAGAAACTTATTTCCAAACACATAACAGTATTTATTTAAAAAATCAATTAATTCAATATGAAGACTTATTAAATAATATTGATGGAAAACAACTCGATTTTCAGCAAAAAATGGCTGTTTTAAGTGACGATATTAATAATTTAGTTATTGCTGGAGCTGGAAGTGGCAAAACTTTAACCATTTCAGGTAAAGTAAAATATCTAATTGAATCGAAAAAAGCCAAATCTGATGAGATTTTGCTTATTTCCTTCACGGATAAAGCCGTAAAAGAAATGTCTGAACGCCTAAAAAAGCTTAATATTGAAATTCAAGCCAAAACTTTTCATAAACTTGGTCTGGAAATTATCTCTAATTTTAGAAAAATACGCCCCCATATTGCATCTGGCGATTTTTTAGATACTATTTTTTCTGATTATTTTCAAAAAGAAATCTTAAATTTTCCTGAACAAATTAAAAATATTTTAGAATTTATGTGTGGTTATCTCTATATTCCTGAGGATATTTCTAATTTTGATAATCTTGGCGATTATATTGACCATTTTCGAAGTATTGACTATGAAACCATTGAAAGCAAGTATTTGCGAGCAACTTGCCAAATCCAAGAACCACGTAAAGTTCGTCGACTAGATGATTTAATAATTGCTAATTTCTTATTTTTTCATAAAATTAATTATAAATATGAGTATTTATATCCTTTTAATGCAGAAAATTCTTTTAAAAGAACTTTTAAGTCAAATTTTTTCCTTCCCGATTATCAGCTATATTTAGAGCATTTTTTAATAGATGAAAAAGGTCATTCCAAATTTTTAACTAAATATGAAGAGCAAAAATATTTAGCTGAAATTGAACTAAAACGAAAATTACACACCATTCATCATACCAAATTAATTGAAACCTATTCTTATTATCATAAAAATAATTCCTTATTAGAAAATTTGAAAAATTTGTTGTTACAAAATAATGTTTCTTTAAAAACTGCAAATTTAATTGAAATTTATAAAAAAATTTATATTTTTCAGAAGGATAAACAGTTTGAAGAGTTCAAAAAACTGCTAAAAACCTTTCTAAGTCTCTTTAAATCTAACAATTTTCAATTTGAGGATATTGAAAAATTGCTTGTGGATAATAATTATTTAAAAAATTCTTTCTTAAAAAATAGAAATAAATTATTTTTTAGTATTTTTCGTAATTTTTTTGATTTTTATGAAAACGCCCTAAAATCAAGGGATTTAATTGATTTTAATGATATGATTAACAAATCCACAGAAATTATTGAGCTTGGCTTTCTTCCACAGCCTTACAAATTCATTGTTATTGACGAGTTTCAAGATATTTCGATGAGCCGATTCAAATTAATTCGAGCTTTGCAAAATAAATCAAATGCAAAAATAATTTGTGTGGGTGATGACTGGCAATCTATTTATCGTTTTTCTGGAAGTGATATTGATTTATTTAGTCATTTTGAAAAATACTTCGGCCCAGCAAATTTCCTAAAAATTGAGAAAACATACCGCAATTCTCAGGAATTAATTGATATTGCAAGTGCATTTGTTACCCAAAATCCCAATCAATTAAAAAAAGAATTAAAGTCAGATAAGCATATCCAGCATCCAATCAAGGTTTTCACGTATTGCGAAGATATAATTGAAGCTGTGGAAAAGTGTATTCAAGATATTATTTTAGAATTTGGAGAGAATGCTGAAGTGCTATTATTGGGTAGAACGAGGTATGATTTACATGATTTGGAAATAAGTGATAAATTTGAAGTTCAAGACGATTTGAATATTGAATATAAGCAAATCCCCAATTTGAAAATTTCGTTTTTAACTATCCACAAGTCAAAAGGGCTTGAAGCAGACAATGTTATTGTACTAAATATGCAAAATAACATGTTAGGATTTCCAAATCGCATTTCAAGTGATCCAATTTTGTCATTCGTTTTGGCTAATAAAGAAGAATATTTATATGCTGAAGAAAGGAGATTATTTTATGTGGCAATTACGCGCACAAAAAACAGGACATATTTAGTCTCGCCACAAATACATTATTCATGTTTTCTAGAGGAACTAATTGCAGCCAATCATGTATATAATCCAGAAAGTGAAAAAAAGGAAGAGACAAAAAATTTACAAAAATGTTTAAAATGCAAAAAAGGTACATTAATTTTAAGAAAAAACAATCTAACAAATGAGGAATTTTTAGGTTGTAGTAATTATCCTTATTGTGATTTTACAATGCAGAATAATAATGCCGCTGAAAAATAGAAATTATATGTATCAAGAAAATTTAGTAACATTATATTTCAGTTGCAAGCATTTCATATTTTGTATTTTTAGTTATAATATAGATGTAATATAGTAATTTTTTTAATAGATTAACTAAAAATTTTAATTTTTTTGTAACAAAATGGAATTTTCAATCGTCTTATTATAAAGGAGGATAAAAGTTATGCAGGATATTGACAAAATATATGAAGAAGATTTTGAAATAGTGTACAAATATTTATTCTGTTTAACTCATAATAGTGATATTGCAGAAGAATTAGCGCAGGAAACCTTTTATCGAGCAGTACAAAAAATAGACAGTTTTAAGGGAAAATGCAAAATATCAGTATGGCTTTGCCAAATTGCAAAAAATCTTTGGTATGATGAGCTCAAGAAGAAAAAGATAGAAAGACTGAATTATGATAAATTGTTTTTTGATCAAACAGAAGATAAAATGGAAGACACCATAATTAGCAATTTAGAATTGAGCCAACAATTGCAAGATTTGGATAAACAGACACAAGAAGTAATTGGACTAAGAATTGTAGGAGATTTAAGTTTTAAAGAAATTGCTGATATTCTGAATCAAACAGAAACGTGGGCAAGAGTAACATTTTATCGAGGAAAAAAGAAGTTGAGAGGAGATGGTTCAAATGAAAGAAAAGAATAATTGTAAAATTGTACAAGATTTATTGCCAAATTATATTGAAAAATTAACTGAAAAAGAAACAAATCAATACATTGAAGGACATTTGAAAGAATGTAGTGAATGTCAAAAAATATATGACAATATGGAAGTAGAAGTAAATTTTTCACAAGACAAAAATGTAAAAAAGAAGATTAATAT
>CATLEX010000075.1 GCA_949927455.1 uncultured Clostridia bacterium | reverse complement strand
TCATAATGATATTCTATACTACCACCATCATTATACATATCATTATCTATTTTTTTATCTTCTACATCCTGATTTGCTTTTGCAATCACTTCATCCATTGTAATTTTGTTTTTGAGCAAAGCATCTCTCAAAGACATCTCTTCTCCATCTATTACAATATTTACTTCCCCATTATAAGAATAAACATTGTAATCATATTTCTCACTTTCATCTTTATTCAAAATTGTTCTCACTTTTTGTTTACTTTCATAGGATTGATCTACAAAATGAATTTCAAAATTTTCAGCAGATTTAAGCTCAATATTAATCGCTTCTACTTGGGCAGGATAAGTCTCTAATATAGTTCCATTATACGTAATTTTCACATTTGCTCCAACTTCATAAATATAATCGCTGTTTTCTTCTAAACTTATAGAAATTTTATCTGCTGAAGCTTGAACTTCTTCCCCTTCATTTGGTTTTACTAGAATATGATTTTTGTCACTTTCTACAACTTTTCCATAAAAATATGAATTCTCTTTTGGCTCTGTTTTTTGAGAATTGCCTATTTTTGCATCTTTTTGAACGGTTGTAATATCTGCAATTTTAGCCGCAAAATATGGTAATTTTCTTTCCTGTTCAATTAAGAAAATTGAAAATGTATTATCTACTAAAAATTCTCTTGGTTCTTCTGGCATCAAAATAGAAGTTGCTCTTGCTGTCATTCCAGCCTCACTTTTGATTTTTCCACCTTTTTTATCTAGCTCAAACTGAATGGTTTGCAAAGCAGTATCAATTGTATATTCCTTTCCATTTGAAAAATAAAATGGCTGTTTTTCTACTTCTTTTATTTCTTCTTTTAAATCAAACTTAATATTTGGAATTTTTAAAGTGTCATTTTCGCCAAATTCATAACTACCATCATATTCTTCACTTTTTTTCATAATATTTTCATACATTTGACTAAAATTATCTTCATTGTTTCCTCTGCTAATAATCACTTCATCATTATTTTTTGTCAATAATTTTATGGCAAAATCTTCTTTTGAATGATAATATAAAATTACTACTTGATCTCTTACATTTTCCTCTGATGTTTCGTCAATACCAAAATATTTGACATTTTCATAATTTCCAAATTGACCATTCTCCAACTCTGTAAATACTTGTGGAAATTCAAACTCTTTTTTTAGCATGCAATACAAAAAATAATCTTCTGAACTTCCATTTGTCCAATCAAAATCATCCAAAATATCACTTTTTTCATTAAATTTTTCTTGAATTGCCTTTTCAATTTGCTCTTTTAATGCTAGACTTGGCGTGTCATAAACTTTGTAATAGCTTTCTTCTGATAAATCAGATGTTGTAAATGTTCCTTTGTTCAAATTTTCTACAACTTCTGGTTGTGGTGAAAATACAATATCTTGCTTTGCTAAATCATTTTTCAAATCATTCCAAATTAAATTAAACGTTCCACACCAAGCAGTATTATCCCCAATTTTGTCCTCTAAAGATGTCACAATAGACAATTTATCATTTTTTGTCAAAGTTTCAGTTTCCTTTTTCTCTGTTGGCGCAGGATTTGGCACTTCAGCTACTCTTCTGTTCTCCTTTTTTAAAAAGGCTACTGCACCTGCCACAATGACCAAAATAACCAAAATAATTCCAATCCATGTTTTTTTACTCATTTATTTTTCCCCCTTCTCTTTCCTAATTGAAATGCCTTTATCCTCCAATTTCTGTACAATTTTCTGTTTTTTGTTTTGCCATTCTTGAGAAGCAATTTTGTCAAAACTAATTTCAGCTGTTCCAACATATTCTTTTTTTGGAAAAACCCTTCTTGCCAGCATAGCCTCTGGATGATTTGTCAAAAATTCTTCACTCTTTAATTCTTCCCCACTATAAGATCTTGTTTCAAAATCTAGTTCTTTAAAAAATTCTAAAATCTTCTTCATTTTTAATAAGGGAGAAATCATATAAATTTTATCTTTATCTTGAAATTTGTAATATCCATTATCTCGCAAAGATTTTATTCTGTCAATCGCATCTAGAAAATACAAATTGACTGTATGCATTGTTTGCAAAACACTTTTTGCAAAATTCATTTGATGTAAATCTATTGGTAAATGCAAATGCACACAATTTCTGGTTACTCCATAAGAAAACATTTCATTAATTGGGATATGTTCTTCATGCTTTTCCAAAATTTGTTTTTCTATGAACGCTCTTATTGCTTTTTCTGTTCCACCTATTTCTTCCATTTTATTTTTTAAAACTTCTTCAGATGTCATGTCTATTGTTCCTAATAATTGATTAACTATATCCTCATTTTCTGGTGTTCTCATTAACATTAAACATCGTTTTATTTCTTCTTTATTCACTTTCTTCCTCATTTTCTTCATTTTCTTTCGCATCTGTAATGCACATTTTGACTTTTATAATTTTCTTGTTTTCAATTTTTTCAATTTTATAAACCACATTATCAATTTCTATGACTGGCTTTTCTTTTTCCTCTGGAATTCTTCCTAAGGCGTCAATTAAATATCCAGATAATGTCTCATAGTCACCTTCTGGAATATCAATATTTAGTATTTTTTTACATTCATAGATTGGTATTCCTCCATCCAAAATATACGTATTTTCATCGATTTTTTCATACTCATTTTCAAATTCGTCAAACTCATCAAAAATGTCTCCTACAATTTCTTCTAAAATATCTTCCATTGTTACAAGTCCAGCTGTTCCTCCATATTCGTCAATCACAATAGCTATTTGCTTTTTATTTTTTCGCATTTCTGAAAACAATTCATCAACTTTTTTTGTTTCTGGTACAAAATACACATCTTTTACTATATTTTTAATTTTTGTATTTTTATTTTTTTGCTCTAATAGCATATCTTTAATATACAAAATTCCAATAATTTGGTCAATATTTTCTTTATAAACTGGAATTCTACTATATTTATAATCTTCTGCAATTTCTAAAATAGCATCTGCCATGGCAAGATTACTATCTAAAGCAAAAATTTCATTACGTGGAATCATAATTTCTGAGACAGTTCTGTCATTAAATTCAAAAATATTATTAATCATTTCTTTTTCATTTTCTTCAATAGTACCTTTTTCTTGTCCAACATCTACCATCATTCTAATTTCTTCTTCTGTTACAACTTCTTCCTCAGTTCCTGTTACACCAAAAAGTTTTGAAACAATATTGGTTGAAAATTCCAAAAATTTTACAAATGGTGAAGTAACCATTGCAATAAACTGAATAATTCCAATACTTCCAAATGCAATAAGTTCAGACTTTTTCATGGCAATTCTTTTTGGTACTAATTCTCCAAAAATTAAAGTAAAATAAGATAAAACAATAGTAATAATGATAATTGCAATTCCTTTCCATGTTTCTAAACTAATACTTGGAAACACACCATACAAAACTGGTGCTAATTTTTCTGCAAAAGCATCTGAAGCAAAAGCACTTGATAAAAATCCAGCTAATGTAATTCCAATTTGTATTGTTGCTAAAAACTTACTTGGTGTTTTAAGCATTTTTGCAATTCTTTTGGCCTTTTTGTGCCCATCTTTTGCCATTAGTTCTATTTTCGTATCGTTTAACGAAATAAAAGCAATTTCACTTGCTGCAAAAAAAGCATTAATTAAAATTAAAATAACTAAAATAATAATTTGCATAATTTAAAATTTCTCCTTTATTTTTCAATCTATTTTATTGTATTACATATGTACGATTTTTTCAAGTAAAATATTAATAATATTTCACAAAAAAACATTTACTTTTTACAACACCACAATTGTAAATAAAACAAATGAGCAAAATAAATAGTTTAAAACTATCTATTTTGCTCTACTTTAATGTACCTGCAATATTTTCACATAATTTAATATACAATTCTTTATTATCACCAGATAACGTTTCTAATATTTCAGAAAATGCTTGACCAACATTTTGACTGTTAATTCCTTTTACTAAAGTATCAAGATTTAAGTCCAATGCAGTTGCAATATTTACTAAAACTTCTAAACTACATACACTTGTCCCTCGTTCAATTTCTCCAATATGAGATGGACTAATATCAATCATTTCAGCTAGCTTTTCTTGCGTAATCTTTACTTCATTTCTTTTCTCTCGAATGCGTCTGCCCATTGCTTTGTAATCTATATTATACATACATCCAAGCCTCCTTGTGTCCATTGTATACTGTTGGTTTCTTTTTATTAAGAAGCCACAACTGTTTAATATTGTCTGTAACCGTTGTATGTATGATATGATCCTAATTTTCCATTATCTTTTTGATTTCTTCATTTTGTTTCACACTCTCTCCCAAAAAAGCATAACTATTTTTATCTTGCAAAACCGCTGCTTTTCCAACCTCTAAATCATTTTTTAACTCTTGGCTTGCATATTTTACAATTATTCCTTTAGTTTTTACTGCTTCAAGTACAATTTCCTTATCATTTCTCATTTTTTGAGTAGCAAAATATAAAATTTGTCCTGTTTGTTTTAATCCAGCCATTAAAAGCTCTCGATCAGCAAGTAGATTTTCTTTGGCATAACAGTATGTCCACCCTACTTGACTAACTGATGTATATACCACTTCTTTATCAGCCTTTAATTCATCACTTGCAAACTCTAATGCTTCTGGATTGTTTTTAATTGCTTCTAGTACAACTTCTTTATCATTTTTTAACTCTTCTGATGCAAATTCTAACAAAGCTCCTTTCTGTGCAACTTTTTTGAGCACAAAATCTTTTTCATTTGCATGATTTTCCATCTCTATTACATCTAGCTCTTTTGGCACACATGCTCACCTCTATTTTTTCAAATATTCTTCAATCTCTTCTGCAATATCACTTGATACTTTATTAGATTCATTATTTAATTTTACCGTATATAAAATGTCTTTATGTTTATAAAATTCAATTAAATTTTCTGAAATATTATGATAATTTTCTAATCTTTTTCGTACTGTTTGTTCATTGTCGTCTTCTCTAATAATAAGTTCTGAGCCACATTTATCACAAATATTATCTACTTTTGGTTTTCTAAAATCTAAATTATAAATCTCTCTACAATCTGCATTAGGACAAGTTCTTCTTTTGCTAATTCTCTCTACAATTTCATCATCTGATAGACTTAAGTTAACCGCAACTTTTACTTTTCTTCCCTGTGTTTTTAACAAATCGTCTAAACTTTCCGCTTGCACAACTGTACGTGGATAACCATCTAAAATACAACCTTTTTGTGTATCTGGTTCTGATAATCTTTTTTCTAAAAGTTTAATTGTAAGTTCATCTGGAACTAGCCTTCCTTCTTGTACATAAGCTTTTACTTGTTCCCCAATTTCATCTGCTTCATGAATATAACTTCTAAAAATTTCTCCGCTTGAAATGTGTGGAATTTGTAATTTTTGTGCTAATAAATTCCCTACTGTTCCTTTTCCTGTGCCTGGCGCACCTAGCATAATAATAATCATATCTATTCTCCTTTTCTTAGTATTCGTTATTTTAGTTATATCATACATTTTTTATTTTGCCAACACATTTTTTTATTGATTTTTCTGGAAAATAATATCATGCAAATAAATGACTAAATCAGCTATCTCACGGTCAAAAACTTCTTTCGAACATTCAAGTTTTAAAATGTCCTTTCTAATATTGGGTAATAATGCTAGAATTTTATTAAAACTGCAATTTTTTTCGACACATTCTTTCCATCTACCAATTCCTACAAAATCTATTTTATCAGCGTCTCTGAGAATATTTCCTTCTAATGTTTTAGGTCTTTCTTTCCAACTATGATTTTCAATTGCTTGATAGCATTTTTCAATTAATTCTTCCTCATATTTTAAATTTCTCATTTCTTCTTGTAGCATATTTGCACTTATTTCCGCATGTCCTTTTGCTTGAATTTTTCTTCCCACATCATGCCAATAGGCTGAAATAATACAAACTTCTTTATTTGCTTCTTTAACATATTTCAGTATTTCTTTTGTATAATTCACAACTGAAAAAACATGTGAAATAGAATGTTTTACATCCTCCACATCTTTCATTATTGTAATCGCCTTATCAATTAAAATTTTATGTCTTTGTTCAATTTGTTCAAATTCTTGAGCAATTTCCATTGACTTTCTCCTTATTATAATCCTTTTTCATTTTCCTCTTCCTTTAATTGTTTTAAAGCTTGTTTTAATCCCAAAATTCCTTGTTTGCATTTTAATCCATCTTGAATAAGTTTAGCAAATTCCTGAACCGATATTTTACAATACTTACTCTCTTCCTCTGAATACATATATACATCTGTTCCTTTTGATTTATCAACAGCAATACAATTCCTACATTCTTTTCCTTCTTCACTTTCTTTATAACAATCCAATTGACGAATTTTCTTCAATTCTTGCATAGAAAATAATCTTCTCAATATTTTTTGATGATGCCAATATCGATTTGTATAACTCATATCTTTATTTTCATAGACATCTATATTTTCTAAAACAAATTGGACTTTGCTGGCAAAATCAGAAAAGTATCCCATATTTAATTCTAACAAATCTAAATATTCATCTGCATAATAATTTTCATCATTAATATAATTTAGCTTTCGATCTATTTGTTCTATTACTTGTCTACTAATAATTGGTAGCTCATTTGATTCTACTGACAATCCAAAATTAGAAGTAAAAGAATTAGACTGTATATTTTTCATATCTTTTTGTAAATCTATCATGTATGCTTGTCTTTCTTTGGATTTTACTATATTATACACATGAGGACATTTATTATCATAATCACCTTGATCTACAACTGTACAAATATCTACACCTAATCTCTTTAGTATATATTCTATTATATAGGCTGCTGATTTACAGATAACAATATTCGTTTTCATACTTTCTTCTAAATCTTCCGTTTGTTTACTATGTATATATATTTCTTTTTTTATTTTAGAAGTTCCATAAAAAAATTCTACATTAAATGCAAATCTTTTTCCTAAATCTAAATAAACATATCT
>CATLEX010000074.1 GCA_949927455.1 uncultured Clostridia bacterium | reverse complement strand
CAGTCTTTCTTTTCATACTTCTCAAATCATCAAGTAATAATCTTCCAAGTTTTTCATTTCCTACATTTACTGTTAAATTAATACTTTGTGCATTACCATTAAATTCTGATAATACACCCTTAAATGTGTCTGCCATAATATTTCGCGGTGTTGTAATTTCTGGGTTATTGCTTGCTCCAGAATATTCACCAAATATAGCTAGTGTTTCTTCATAAGCAACGTTTCCTGTTGCTAATCGTGGCAAGCTTACTTCGCCCATATGATTAATATTAAAACCTAATGTTTTATTTCCAAACATAGGCACCCAATCTGGAATATGAACTTGTAAATTATTTAATGTATCAATTATTTTATTAATGCCTCGTACAATACCATTCGCCATTGCCTCAATTCCACTAAGAATTGAATTAATAACATTCTTGATTGTTCCCCAAATTCCATTCCAAATATTTGTTACTGTATTTTTTAGTCCATTCATTATATTGTCCCAG
Organism: uncultured Clostridia bacterium; assembly: GCA_949927455.1. Classification (GTDB taxonomy): domain Bacteria; phylum Bacillota; class Clostridia; order TANB77; family CAG-508; genus Scatovivens. The sequence continues at coordinate 6,623 of CATLEX010000074.1, read as the reverse complement.
TTGGTCTTTATGTTGTTAAGTGCATTTGAAAGATTAGTTTTTATAGTATTTATTTTATTGGATATATTGCTTGTAATATTATTCCATATCTCTGATACTTTTAACAAAATTTCTTGCCATTTCATTTTCCAAAAAATACATATTCCATTTATTACTGTCGTTATAATAAGATGAATAGTATTTATAGCATTTTCAATAAAAACACATATTGCATTAAATATCTCCAATGCTTTCTCTTTAAGCCATTCCCAATTTGCAACAACTAATACTACTGCTACTATTACTGCTGTTATTGCTGCTATTATTCCTAGTATAGATACTATAACAGCTGATAACGAAGTGCCTAATACTAGTGCTACTGCTTTCAATGCTGTTATTATTGGCATTAATATTGATATAACTGTCGATACAGCACTTAATGCAGTTCCTATTACACTTATTGCAATAGCTATTCCTAATAGTATTTCTGCTACTATTGGATGTTCTGAAATCCATTGTAATGCACTAATAAATAAATCTACAGCTGTTAAAACAACTGTTCCTAATATGATTCCTATCATACCTAATCCATTAACTATTGGTTGCCAATCAATTTCTGCTATTTTATCTGACATAATCTTTAACTTATCAGAACACTTATTTAACCACTCTTGAAATTTATCACTTGTTACAAAATTATTAATAGCAGTCAGCAAATTATTCAAAGCATTTGCTAAATTTTGAATAATTGCATCGCCATTTCCGTGATAATTCCAAGCATTCGCAAAAGCCTCCGCTATATTACCAATTATTGCTAATATTAACTCTAGTGTTGTATAAATTGTTCCGTTTGTTATTACTTTCTCAAAACTGCCCCACACAGAAGATAATAAATATCCAATTTGACTTGCTGTTATTTTGATTTGTTCAATTAATGCTGGACCATATGTGTCCCAACTTTCCTTCAATGGCTTAAAGAAGTCGTACAATTTTTGCGCTAAAGGGCTCATTTGATTGTCTATTCCAGATAAATCAAAGCTAGGCATTCCTACAGTACTTCCGTTACCACTATCTGCATTATCATTTTTTGATACATTATTAATCTCATCGTGAACACCAGCTAATGACTTTGTTTCATTTTTAGCCTTTTTCGCACTACCTGCCATACTTGCATATGACTTAGCACTCGCCTTTGCAAAAATATTCACTCTAAACAAAGCATATACAACACTTTGAATTGCTTTCATCAAATTATAAATCAAGTTCGTTATCCATTGAATTACTGGTGCCAATGCTGACCCCATCGCATTTTTCATATACTCAATATTTGTTTTTAATTGCTGTGCACCTGCATTTTGACTATTTAGCCAACTACTAGCACTACTACTTAAAATACTATAAATTCCTCTTAACGAAAAAAGAGCCCCTGCATATTTTAAAATATGCCCAAGCCCTTGTTTCATTCCTGTGCTCATTTGCTTGATATTTGCATTTACTTTTGCAGTTATATTAGGCAATTTATTGAATACACTACTAACGCCACCCATTTTACTTTTCATAATCTGCAAAACATTGTTTACCTTTCCAGCCATACTTGTAAATATATTTTGTTTTGCTTGTGTCTTATCCATTTCTGCACCTATACTTTTAAAATTTTGCTTTGCCTGTTGTAATTTTTGATTTAATTCTTGTATTTTTTGATTTAATTGAGCTTCTTGTGTGATTAATTTTTGATATTCTTTGTCTGCCCCTAATGCTTTATTTACAGCTGGTTCTATTCCTTTGTTTCCCAATGCAATTCCGTCTGGAGTATATTGTTTCCAAGTTTTTTCTTGCTTTACATCCATTTGAGCATAAACTTGTTTCAATTGCTCTTTTGTTTGTTCTAGCTGTTGTCGATAACCCATAACGCTTGTACTAGCCCTTTCAAATTGTTTTTGTAATGTCTTATCAACATTTGTCCCCTTTATTTCACCTATTTTTTGTTTTACTTGTTGCATTGCTGGTTGAACTTTTCTAGCAATGTCTTTCATGTCAACCTTACTAAATTCCTGTTGAACTTGTCCCATTTGTTTTTTTATTTCTGGTAACATCTTTTTAAATTCTCTTAATGCTTCTTCTACTTTTGCTGTTACTATAATTTCTATTTCTTCAGCTACTATTTTTAATCACCTCTTTTCTTTTTAGCAACAAAAAAACACCAGTTTAAAACTGATGTTTTCTAATATTTAATTTGCTTTTTCTAATTTACTTGTTTCTTCAATACTTATTTGTCCTTCTAAAATTTCTACTCTGTTTTTGGCTTTTTGCATTGATTTTCTTCTTCCATCTATTTGTTTTTTCAATGCTCCAGCAATATCTCTCGCATAATATACTTTATTTGTTGTATTAATATTTACGTATATTGTTTGCTTACCTTCTTTTACTGCAAAACAATCTCTTACATGATTATCGTCTTTAAATGATGATATAATTCTATTTGCTTTAGATTTATAATGAGATTCAATTAATTTGCTTACATCTGGCTTATCATCGTATTCTTTCAACAGTCCTACTACATGGCTTTGACTTATTTCTCCTTTATCATGAATTTCTTTATATATAGTTTCTTTTACTTTTCTATCCATAAATTATTTCACTCTCCTTATTACTTTATAATTTTTCATTATTCTTTTAATTTCGCTAAGATTATAAATTGCTTCGTCTATATTTTTTTCCTCTCGTTCCATTTCTTTTTGTGTCATATCTTCTAGCCAATACCCTACATTTTCCTCATTTACTTCTACCGAAATAGGTTTATACACGGCATCATTTATTCTGCAATATATTGCATGAATTTTATCTAAATCCTTACTTTCTTGAACAAATTGCTCTTGCAAATTTTCATTAGCTTTTTCTTCTTTCGTTTTTTCTTTTACCAATTGCAATACTCTTGTTCTAGTTGGTATATCTTCATTCTCTCTTGCTTCTGCTTTTACTTGTTCTACAATGTCCTTATTAGATGCCATTGTTTCAAATCTATTAGCTTGGTCTTTATTAAAACCTAATCTTGTTATTACCTCTTGTTTGCTTTCAATGGTTTTTTCGCATTGTTGCGAATTTACCTCTTTATATTGATTACCTTTAAAAGTATTATTTTTAGGTATAGTTTTCAGCAAATCTCCTATTCTTACTTCTGCATCTATCAAAGCTTCTGCAAGCATTTGAGCTTCTTCTCTTTTTTGTTCTCTAACCTCTTCAGCTAATTCTAACTTGTCAATCGCTCTTATTTCTGCCCTTACTGATGTAAGTTTTTCTCTACCTACTAAAACAAATTTTGCTAAATCTTCTATTTTATCAGGCAATTGTTTATTTTGAATAATTATTCCTTCTTGCATTTTCCCTCCTAAATTCCTAATATTTTGTAAATACCTCCCAAAATTAACGTTGGTATTATTCCTGTTATCATTCCGACAACTAGCACTGCAATTAACTTATCTTTCATTTACAGCACCTGCTTTCTTGTTCAAATGTGCTATTGCCTCTTCAACAGTAAATCTGTTATTATTCACACCTCTGTAAATTCTTCCTGCTATTTTAAATACATCCTTCGCAATATTTCTTCTTTTTCCTAAATATCCTCTTAATATTTCTGTATATTCTCCCATTATGCAACACCTTCTTTCCACTCTTGTTGCCATGCTTCAATTTGTTCTTTTTTAGTTTTTTTAAAGTATTGTATAATTTCTTCTGCTCTTTCTTTGTCTTTAATATTGATACAAACTCCATAAGTTTTGCTTAATAAATCAATGTAAAAACATGTTTTTTTGTACTCTGAAATATAATTTTTTTCCATAATAAAAAAGCTCCTTTCAAATTTTAAATAATACTTGAAATTAGCTCTTATCCATGTTATAATATTCCATAGATAGAGTTAATCTCTGTTGGGATAGAATAGTTCGTTAATCCGCCAAGATTAGTACACGAATTATTCTATTTTTTATTACCTAATAATAAATTTACACCTCTTCTTATTGTATCTGCTTTTGTTATATTGTTTTCGTTACTATACTTTAAAATCTTATCATGTGTTTCTTTATCAAATCTAACTTTAACATCAAATTCCTTAGGATTATTTACTTTAGGTCTTCCCGTTTTCGGACTCATACTTTTACCACCTCACTTTTTGAGTTCCACAATGTAATTATACATATTGAGTTCCAAAAAGTCAAGAGGTTTTTCAAAATTTTATAAATTATTTTTAAGTAAAAGAAAAACCCTCCTTATTAAACTTCTTGTCTAATAATTTGGGTTCACTTCAAAATAAGTGCTTCTATAATAGATTTTTATTCAATTATTTCACAATCATTTAATGAAACTGTACTTGTTATTAATAGCCCAGAACATTTGCCTTTTACGGTAATAATTTGCCCTTTTGATAATTGTGAAATTTTTTCTTCTTCTGATTTTTTAAATGTTAATCTTACATTTTGCAAAGTTCCAACCTTAAATGTTACATACGGATTACCTGCAATCTCTCGATTAATATCCTCAACTTCACCAGTCAATTTCAACATTTTGTCTTTATATTTTGCATCTGCCCCTATTGCATTGTCTTGATAATCTTGCCATAAAACTTTATAATCTACTTCTAACAATTCTTCTGTTTTTTTCTCTTCTTGTTGTTCGCCTTGCACTGTAGATGTCGATGTCGTTACTGTATTGCTTGTACTTTTATCTCCACTTCCACCAAAAACTATTCCCAAAACAATTACTACTAATATTATTGTTAATATAACATGTTTTTGGAAAAAGTTTCTTTGTTCCTTTCCACATTTTGGACATACCTTTGCAGAACTACTTATCTCTGTTCCACACTCTTTACAATTTTTCATTGCCATTTTTATTTTCCCCCTTCAATAAAATATACTACAATTATAATTCAATCTTATTAATATTGCAATACCCATTTTACATTATTTGACAATTTATTGTAGAATATTATATAATGTTTTCAGACTTTCACAAGTCAATCTTGGAGAAAGGAGGACTTGATTGTGACCTATGCAGACTTGATTTGGCGTTTAGTAGAAAAGCTATTAGAAAATAATGGTAAATCTCCAAATGCCGATGACAAAAAAGACTAACTATAGTCGGTGAGGATGGATAGCAGACATCCTCATTTTTATATAAAAAAGAGACTAAGCATAGCAGCTGCTTAATCTCGGACGTTAATCATGACCTATTTGACTAACTTAAGTTACTTTTATTGTAACATATTATTATTATATTGTCAAGCAATATTTTTATACAAAAAAGAATATGCGCCGTTACTCACATATTCCGTGCACTAATGACCGGATATTCATTAGGTTATATTTATTATAGCACTTATCTTATCCCCTGTCAAGTTTTAACCAAATAATTCTTCAAACATCTTTCTTAAAGGTACTATTTTTGGTCTTTTATTCATTCCATCTGCCTGAATTAATTTGTTTGTTACTGCTTCTTGTAGATTTATATTTGCCTTAAAATTATCATTTTTTCGCATTGAATTTATTTCACAAAATAAAACAACTTCTCTATAAGTACAATCCCAAAATTCATTTGGTTTCATTCCAAAATAATAGGCTAATGGTTCATAAGCATATACTAATTTATCAATCGTTTTACTTTCTTTTATTTTATCCAAAATACTGTCTAGCCCTTGTATCCCCTGAACTCTTTTTCGGCTACGCCTGCGATTGCTTTTTCTGCTGAACTTTTTATAATCTCGTTCATATTGATTGCCATATGACTTTTCATTTTCTGTTCCAATTCTTCCTTCGTCATTTTGCTGTTGAAAAAACCCATTTCATTTATGCTCTCCGCAATCTCTTTGAAAATATCTCCATAAGATTTGTTTTTCTCTTCCATGTAATCATCTAAGAAATCATATACATCATCTACATTTTTAAATGCACATATACCTGAATCGTAATCCTCTCCAAATACCATGATAATTTTTGACAACGCATCAATATTATTTTCACTTAGTGCATTAAAATAAATTTCTTCAAAGTTTTTACCCTGTAACAAATTTGTTACTTTAACAATACTTCTCGTTCGATATACTAAATTCACTTTTTTATTTTTCGTTTCTAAAATCATTTTCATTTCTCCCTTCAAATTTAAAAGAGCAAACTTTTCTAGCCTGCTCTATTAATATTCATTTTCTCGTTATGCTGTTGTTGGAAATCCGTCACTTTCCTCAACTTTTGATGTTCTGTAAATTGTCACTTTATCCTTCAAAAATTCATCGACTGAAATTGTATCTCCAATCACAGTCAAACTACCTTGAAATGTTTTTACAAGTGGTTTTCCTTCCACTTCTGCTGTATTATCTGGATACTTCAAAAAGAAATACATATCTTTCTTTTCAATTGTCTTTAGCCTCTTATGTTGTGTTTGTGTATAATAAACAGGTACTTCAATTGTTCCTGCTTTTGTTTTTCCTGGTCTTGTAAACTCATAATCAATATCTACAGCCGAACCCGTAATCTGTTCTGGTGCCTCCTCTAATGCTGGAATTTCTTCTGTATAACATATTTGTGTCCTTTCTCCTGTTTTTGTTTCTGAATACCATAATGTCGATAATGTACTAATATCTGGCATCATTTCTTTTT
>CATLEX010000073.1 GCA_949927455.1 uncultured Clostridia bacterium | reverse complement strand
CAAACTCTTTTAAAAACAAATCAGCCCCATACTTCATGTTAAACTTACCTTGTGCAAACACCTTCAACTTCTTCTTCATACTTTCATTATCTTCAACCTGTCTATGACACCTTCTACATAAATAATATACTAATCCCCATTCCATGCTTTTCTGTCTATTACAGCCACCAAAAGCCTCATGCTTGTCTAAATCCACTTCACTTTTACAAATAAAACACTCCTTCTTACTCTGCAAAATACTAAAACGTTTCCTCTCTTTCTTAGCCAACTTATTACTCTTCTGTTTTATCTGTCCGCTTCTGTCCTGTTTTCTGTCTCTTTTCTGTTTTGGATAAGGATAAAAACTATTCGATAAATCTGTTACTATCATTTCCAACCTCCAATCAATGAATTAATTTCTGCCTTACTCTTCGTCTCAATTCCCTGTGCTTTGCACTCCTCCACAAGCCCATTTATCAAAATTGACATCTCTTTCGAGTTCATTTCCGAACTTCCTTTATAAACCTTATAATGCTTAAACCTCTTACCATTCAAAACACTCTCTCCAGCCTCTGCAAAATACCTAAAATAAGGTTTCACATCAATATCAGAAACAACACTTACCATTTCACTCTGCCCATACTCCTTCAGCAAAAACAAATGTGTTTCTTCCTTACCCATTCTCAAAGCATTCGCCAACTCATTCACTAACTCCCAATAGTAATTATTCGCATTCAAACTTCTCTTAGGCTTATACTCCTTAACTTCATATTGTTTGCTTGTGTCCTGTTCCAATAAATACTTAATCGCCTTATCCCTCGTTCCAATCATAATCACACCTACTTATTCAATCTCAAGTCATTTACTATATTCATATAATCTTTTTCCTTAATTTCAGCAATTTCCTTATATTCATAATTTGAAAGTATCAAACCAACCACTTCACTTGTCATCTTGTATTTCTTAATCGCTTTCTCCAAAGCTTCTACCTTAGTTTTGCTAATCACTTCATCTGCAAAATCCTTCTCCTCGTTTTCCTTTGAACTATCCTCAGCCTCACTATCACTCATAATACCCACATAAGCCAATTTGCTTAGCTTCAGTACAACTCTGTCAAAACACCTTTTTAAAGCCATAGCATATGGATATTCATTTTTGCAATTTTTTTCACTAACTTCGCCAACTTCAAATATACCTTGCTCTTCATCACAATATTTAAAAACTAATTCATTTTTATAACCATTTTGTATAATCTCAACAGCACTTGGCTTAAATTTATTCTCTAAACTATCATTAATTTTCAAACAACCATTATGACTTAAAATCAACGTTGTATACATCATTTCTTTATCTTTCGTTTCATTCTTCAATATCCAAAAATCAGCTTCACACAATCCATAATCCTTGTTTTTTATTAATTCAATTGCTTTTCTTTTAGCTTCTTTATATTTATTTGACAAAATAACTGGTATTTTCTCTTTCTGTTTTGACGAATACTCCATTTGCTTCTCTTCAAACTCCATACCTTACACCTCCAAAATATCCTTGTGAAACCCCTTATCAAAATAATAATCAAATTCAGTCTCTTCACACTCTCTTTTATCCACTCTACAAAAATAAGTCTCCATCAATACACTCTTCAACTCTGCTTGCATTTGTATTTGTTCAGTATCTAACGTATCGTCAAAACTAAAACCAATCATTTGCATTAAATACTCAATTGCACTCTCCTCATTCTCAAACTCTTCATCGCTTCCATTCATTTTATATACTTTCATTTTCATTCCTCCTTGACTTTTTTAAATACTTATGCTACAATATAGTTAAAGATTTATTTTTATATTTTCTTTTTGAACTATCTATTTTCAGTTTGGTCGCTGTTAGATGGTTCATTTTTTATTAACTTATTTTCAAGTATTGATATTAAACAATTTACATTCATTCTGATTGGTTCTAACTTTTCTAAACAATATCTTGGATATGGCGTCTTACTATTAACTTCTACTCTTAAAGCATCCAACTTATCTTGAATATCATTTATAAAAAGCTTCATTGTTTTTACTTCATAATCTTGCATATTCTTAATTCTCCTTCCTTTTTAGTTTTTTGTTAATTTCATTTCTTTTAGCAATATGCTCTTCATGGCATATATAAAAATTGCACTTCTCTTTTTTACAATAAGTTTCATTTAGTACTTTACAATTTCCATCTTTCCAAGCAAAACAATCTTTTTTCCCTTCCACCTCATTTTCCTCCTTCCTATATTCCTAATATTTGATATACTTGTCCTGCAACAATTGCAGGTAATATCCCACTTATAAAACTTACTATTATTAACTTTCTACTTGTATATACTATAAATCTAGTTGCTTTCTGTAGTTTTGTTAATTTCATGATTTTACTCCTTCCTAAGATACATACTGTATATTTTTTGATTTCAAATATGATCCTTTATTTTTATGAACCTTATTTCTTCTTTCTTGTTTTACAATTGCTTGTTCTTCCAAATACTCTTCAACCCATTCTTTTTTGTATAAAAATCCTGCCCCTTTTCCACGTATATGTTTTAGTCCATTAGGTATCCATGTATGAGTTATCATGTATGCCGAAACTGTATTTTCAGAAGAACTATACATTTCTGCTATTTGTTGTGTTGTGTACAACATTTCATTCCTCCTTTCTCATTTTCTGTGTGTTAGACTGCAATATTATCGAATTTTGTTAAATAATCTAAAACTTTTTCATGCCATGAAATCTTGTAATCTGAATGTCCAAACCTTGTAAATGGCTTTTCTTCTCCATATTCTTTTCCTTGTTCTGTCAATCTCCAATTTTTACCCTTTCTTACTTGCAAACCTAATTTTTCCAACATCTTATTTACTTGTTGAGCCTTTATTCCACCCAGTTTTTCTCCTATTTGAGTTGGATTAAAACTTCCAATATCATGTTCTGCACTAGGTAACAACTTCTTATATTCGTCATAGGAATAACCTGTTTCTTTTTCTGCCTCACTTATCGCTACTGCATAGGCTAGTCCTGATTTTATTCCAGTTTTTTGAATGATTGTTTCTGCTATATTAAAATGTTGTCTTATTGCTCTGTCTATTGGTTTGTGATATTCTCTTTTCACTTTCTGTACTGTAAAATAATTATTTACTAATTCTCTTTGAATTTTCCAAGCTAAATCGTCATTCAATGATTTTACTAACATCAGATAGCCACTTGCTGTTAAAACGGTTATTCCCCTGTTGGGAATCTCTAAAGTACGAATTTCGTTCTTTGTAGATTTTTTTATTTCAAAATAATCTACTCCCTCTAAAAACTTATCTCTGTTTTCATTAAAATTTCTTTTTGCTGTTCCTTCTACTCTCTCATGCACAGTATCAATATCTTTAAATGTAACTACTCTTTGTCCATTAAATTCTTTTACCTTTAAATCTTGGTTATTAATTGTTATTAAATCTTTCATTTGTTTTTACTCTCCTTCTTCTTACAGTTTAACTGTAATTTTCGTCTAAAAAAATAATATCATTATAATTAACACCATAAAATTTTTCTATATTTTTTAGTGTTGGAATATCTGGATATGTTATTCCTTTTTCATAATTAGCCAAAGTTTCAATACTTACGCCTATTCCTTTTGAAGCTTCTTCTTGCGTTAAATTTTTATTGACTCTTATTGCTTTTAAAGTACATTTCATTTTATTTTCTCCTCCTTGTTTACAGTTTAACTGTAATTATATTATTACAGTTAAAATGAAATGTCAATACTTTTTTGAAAAAAAACTTGATTTTTTTACAGTTAAGTTGTATAATCTTACAGAGAGGTAAAATATGAGTGATTTAGGAAATAAGGAAATATTTTCACGAAATTTAAAATACTATATGAGTTTAAACAACAAAAATAGAAATGATATTTGCACTGATTTAGGCTTTAAATATACTACATTTACTAGTTGGTATAATGGTGATTTTTATCCAAGAATAGATAAAATTGAAATGTTAGCCAATTATTTCAAAATAGAAAAATCTGATTTAATAGAAGAACATCATAATAAAGCATCAAACTTTGATGAAAATTTCCAATTATGTAGTAAAAGATTAAAAAATCTTAGAAATAAATTCAATTTAACATTAGAAGAAGTAAGTAAGAAGACAGGTATCAGTATTCGTTTATTGGAAAGATATGAAAAAGGAATTGTAGGAAAGATGAAACAATCTACTATATCGATTTTTGCTGATTTATATAATGTTAACGAAGTATGGCTTATGGGTTATGATGTTCCTATGGAAAGAAATTTAAATACAAAATTAGATAAATTCGGAACCCCTGTTGTTTCTCTTCCTATCTTACGGAATTGTAAAAGCAGGCTATGACTATTTAGCACATGAAAATTGGATTGGAACTATTGATGTTGAAACCTCTCTTGTTGGAGATGGTTCAAATTTCTTTTGCTTAAAAGTAAAAGGTGACAGCATGTCGCCTCTTATAATAGAAGATGATATTGTTGTTGTAAGAAAACAGGATGATTTTGAAACTGGCGATATTGTAGTTGCAATTGTAAATGGAGATGAAGCAACAATTAAAAAAGGTAGAAAAAATGATAACAGTATATTATTACAACCATTTAATCCTAACTATGAGCCTCTCATATTTACTTATGATGAGATGAAATCTATTCCAGTAACAATCGTTGGAATAGTTAAACAATTAAAAAGAGAATTTTAAAATAAAAAAGAAAAAAGAATTGTGCCGTTTGATTGCAGTCTAACACACAAATTCTTTTCCCACAAAACACTATTGAAAGTGATTGTATTTATATTATATATTATAATACTTCTGTTTTCAATAGTTTATTAAAAATAAATTAAAGAAATTGGAGGTATTTTTATGTCACAAAATTTCAATGAAGACATACTAAAACAATTGTCAGAAATTCAAAAACAATTACAATATTCTACTATAAAAACTACAGAAAATACAAAACGAAAAAAAGGTAGCTATGAAATGCTAAAAAATGGAAAGGCAAGACTTTATTATATGCTAGATAGAGTAAGATACAGCGAAACTATTGATGCTTCTTCTCCCGAAATTGCTGAAAGAAAGCTTACTCTTTTTATAGATAAAATAGAAAAAGGACAGTATTGTAATACTAACCTTACATACACTGATTTTTGTCAAATCTGGATGGATAGACATGTACGAGCCAACTGTTCAGAATCAGTAGCTCCAAAATACTTATTCTACTTAAATAATCGAATACTCCCCTATCTTGGAAATTATAAACTTAAGAACATAAATAGTTCTTTATTACTTGATTATTTTAATATAGCAAAAAAATTCAAAACAGAATATAAAAATAGAAAAACTAATAATCCAATAAGTAAAGGTACTTATTTAAAGCTATATGAAATTATATCAGGTTCTTTGCAAAAAGCATTTGAATGGGATTATATCCCAACTAATCCATGCCGAAAATTACCAGCAAAAAGTCTAAATCTAAATAAACTACCTTCCGAACGAGCAAAGCTGTCCTCAAAATCAAAAATAAGAGCTTATGACATACCAACCTATAAACTTGTCATTAATTTATTAAATAATCCAAATACGGACAAATATGACGCAAATAGAGCTAAAAAAATTCTAATTGAAACAGCATTAAAAACTGGATTTTGTCGTGAAGAATTAGCAGGTTTAAAATGGAAAAGAGACTTCAATTACAAAAAATCAACTCTATCAATCAATAGTGTTCGTATTTATGTAAAAGGTTCTGGTTGGATTGAAAAAGAGCCAAAAGTTTCTAGTAGAAGGCGAACCATAAAAATTCCCTCTTCTCTCAACGAATTATTAAATATTTACTATAAAGAAACTTCAAATAATGAAAATATCTTTTTTGATACAGTCAACTTTATCAGTATAACTGGTTGGTTCAAAAAATGGCAAGAGCATAATCATATATCTCCTATTTTAACTCTGCATGAACTTCGACATACACATCCAACAATTTTATTAAAAACAGGAGCAAAAATAAAAGATGTCTCTATGCGATTAGGACATAGCAATATTAATATAACACTTCAAACATATACGGAATACTTAAAAGATGATGATGACATGATTGCAGATATGCTAGATAATATTTAATCTCTTTCGGGCAATATATTTTTAAAAATGCCTAATTTTCAATAACTTTTGAGATAATTCTCGGGTAATTTTCGGGTAATCTGTATCAAAAAACGCCATTTTTTACCACTTTTTCTCAATTTTCAAACGAATACAAAAAATCCTTGTAGCTTAATATTATCAAGCGTTACAAGGATTTTTTATAATCAGTTTTTAGGTAACATGGTGCGGATGAGAGGACTTGAACCCCCACGTCAAAGACACTAGATCCTAAGTCTAGCGCGTCTGCCAGTTTCGCCACATCCGCAAATATTGTTAATGTCAGTTACATTAACAATTAATATCTTACCATATTTGCCTTATCGTTGTCAAGTCTTTCAAAAAATTTTATTCAATTACTGCTCCAATTATACCTGCATTATTTTTGAAATTTGCCATAACAATCTTTGGCAAATCCCCATTATTAAAACTAGTAGTTGGTTCATGCAATTTTTTAAGTAATTGATCAAAAATTGGATTTCCTTCATAATACGCAAAACTTCCTCCTAAACATACAACTTCTGGCTCAAAAATATCAATTAAATTACCAATCCCTGTTTTCAAATACTCTAAAAATACTTCAATATCCTCTTGTACGCGAGAATCCTCTTTCGTCAGCAATTCTTCACGCAAATATTGCCCAGAAATATCACTATCTACATCCAATGTTTCTGTTACTTTATTTTTCAAAGCCTTAATCGAACTATATGCCTCAAAACAACCGTATTTTCCACAACTACAAAAACGTCCTCCTTTGTTTAAAACCATATGTCCAAACTCAAAACCAGAATATCTTTTTGGCTCAAGCAACTTTCCACCGAGAAAAGCTGCTCCACCAATTCCAGTACCAATATTAATAAAAACACAATCCTCATAATCTTTCATAGCTCCATACACTTTTTCAGCCAAAGCTGCACACTTTCCATCATTTCTCATTTGCATTGGAGTTTTGTAAATTTTTTGTAACTGGGTAAGAATTTGAAAATTGTGTAATCCTAAATTTCCAGCTTTTACAATCACCCCATTTGAAATCGTTCCTGGAGCAGCAATTCCAATCAACTCCACCTCTTCTATTGTTAGGTGACTTTCGATTAACAATTCATCAATTATTTCTTGTATACAAAAAATGATTGTCTGTTCCATATTTTTTCTATCTTCTCGATTAAAATTTTTCTCTTTTACTGCAACTATTTGTGAACCTTCTATTAAGCCAATTCCAATATGACTTCCACCAATATCAATTCCTATTTTCATTTTCTCTCCAATTCCATACTAGAAATCTCTTTGCTCTTTCTAGCAAAATTTCTCACGCTTTCTTAACGTTTATCTTCCGCCCATTCCGGCCGCCTCCACCACCGGCCTCCGCCGCCGCTAGAAAATCCCCCTCCACTACCAGAGCCACTTGAGCTAGGTATAGAAGCTCTATAAGCATCGTAAATACTATTCGTACTTTTATTAAATTCCTCTATAAATCCATTTGAAAATCTTGTATCTGACATTAAATACAAATACATATATGTGTTGCTGTCTAAATCTTGTATTTGTGGATATACCACTTTTAGCTGCTTAATTACTTTATCAGAAATACCAAAAGCAGTAGCATATACCAAATATTTTTCCCACAAAACTAAATTTTGTATTCCTTCGGTAAGTAATATGTTGCGATTTTTCCTGCGGGAGTAATATTATGATATAGAAACTTACACAAAAGAAAAAAGTGAAAGAAATTTTCATTT
>CATLEX010000072.1 GCA_949927455.1 uncultured Clostridia bacterium | reverse complement strand
CGAAATTCCATAACTCCCCAAATCCGATAAAATTTCCTCTTTTGAAATTTTATCATTCCCCGAAATCTCAATATTCCAAATAAATCTTGTAACAAGAAAACAAAAAATTGCAATCACCAAAAGCGCAACTGCAAAAATTTTTCTTTTTTTATATTTTTTTACCACAAAAGGAAGTCCATTTTTATTCTCCAAAACTACTCTACAAGAAGTTTTCCTAGCAATATGACGAATTCTTTTAAAATCTGACTTGCTAATTCTCGCTCTCAAAATCGTTCCTTTTTCAATTTTTGAACTCCATAAAATAATATTTTCTGTTTTGCATATGTTAATAAATCTTTCAATAAAAAAGCCCTCAACAACAATATCTACACTTCCTAAAAAATATATGTACAGCCACTTAAATAGCATCTACTCTTCACCTCTTTTACTTTCAAAATCCAAACCTTCAATTTTGCCACTTACCAAAATATCGTCTTCTGTCATTTGGCTCAATTTTAAATTAAAACCATTAATATTCACATTTCCAATATGAGTACTAATGCGTACAAAAAATTCTTCGTATTCTAAAATCCCCTTGAAGTTTTCAATCAAAATTTCGTCAAACGCAGTGACCGTAATTTTAGGTACTTTGCTCACAATTTCTCTTGGAATTTCCAATAATTCGTTAATTCTATTTAATCTTCTCATACAAAAACACCACCTTTTACCATTTACTTATAATTTCCTTTTATGGAATTTATATGCAAATTAGATAGAGTTATGATTATTTTTTATACAAAAAGCAAAGAAGCCAGTTTAATACTGACCTCTTTGCCCATAAATATGAAACAATTTCTTCCACTAGAATTGTGTGCACAATAATTACATTTGTTATATCTTTTTTTCATTAAAATATTCTACACATATTCCTTTAACGGCAAATCAAAATCCTCTGCATCCCAGAGCATAATTATGCGCTCTTTATTCAAATCGAATGCCTGCGAAATGTTAAACTGTACTGCTGCCTCTTCTGCCTGCCAATATTTTTGCTTGATCTGGCAAACTTCCTCCCAAGTAAGCCACTGGTCACCACAAAAGATCAATACGACTTTTGTATCCTCCTCAATTAAAACTTCCCTCCGCTGTCCTTGCCTGTAATATTCTTTCGCTTTTTCAAACATCTTCTCAATTCTTTGCCGCAACGCTTTTTCTGCTCTCTCAGATACATTTCTATTTCGCCATAAATGAAGATTATACTCATATCCAAAGTTATTGACATACTCCGATTTCTTTGGATGAACCTGAACTGTAATCTCTTCTTCTTTCCAAAAAATATCTTTCAAATGTGCCATCTCTTCATAAGTTGGGCATCTCTTACTCCAATATCCATTGAGCATAACATGTTCCCAATCGTCGCTTAAGAAGTTTATTGCAGAAACATATCCCTGTTGGTCTTCCATTGGGAAATAGAATTCACTTCTTTCTTGCGGAAGTACCCCATTAGCTTTAATAAAAAGCATCTTTTCTTTGTCGAGTACTAACTTAATATCTCGTAAATCTCTCATGTCATTTTACCTCCATAAATTTAGCTGGAGGTATCTGAAACCTCCAAGCTATAAAATAAGTTTTTCAGTTTCAAAATAAATTTCTTCTATTTATATTATATCATATTTTACATAATCTGTCAAATTTTCTATCACTTAGAAATCTCCATTTCTAGTTCCCCATCTTTTCCCATAACAACTTGAACTGTATCACCTTCTTTAACATTTTGTGCCACAATTTCTTTTGCTAGTCTTGTCTCAACTTCCGCTTGAATAGTTCTCTTCAGTGGTCTTGCACCAAAATTAATATCATAACCTTTTTCAATAATAAATTCAATTGCCTCTTTCATCACCCTTAAATGAATTCCCTTTTCAAGTAATCTTTTTTGTAAATCAGAAAGTAATAATTTTACAATTCCATAAATTTCTGTTTTTGACAAAGCATTAAAATAAATAATTTCATCCAAACGGTTTAAAAACTCTGGTCGAAAATGATTTTTTAAAGCCACATCTACTACTTCTTTTACTTCTTTAGTAATTTGTTCATGTTCTGAAATACTATCTAAAATCGCTTGGGAACCTAAATTTGAAGTTAAAATAATAATCGTATTTTTAAAATCAATTAGTCTACCTTGCGAATCTGTCACTCTTCCGTCATCCAATATTTGCAAGAAAATATAAAAACATCTGGATGCGCTTTTTCCACCTCGTCAAATAACAAAACTGCATATGGTTTTCTTCTAACAGCTTCTGTCAATTGTCCACCTTCATCATAGCCAACATAACCTGGTGGTGCACCAATTAGTCTTGTTACACTAAACTTTTCCATGTATTCAGACATATCAAATCTGAGCATATTTTTTTCATCATCAAATAAAGTTTTAGCAAGTGTTTTAGCAAGTTCCGTTTTTCCAACACCAGTTGGACCTAAAAACAAAAATGAACCAATTGGACGATTTGGATTTGCAATTCCAGCACGAGAACGAATAATCGCATTACTTACTTTTTTGACTGCCTCATCTTGCCCAATTACACTCTCATGTAAAATACTTTCTAACTTTAAGATTTTTTCTCTTTCTCCTTGTGCTAATTTTGTGACTGGAATTCCTGTCCATTTTGAAACAATTTTTTCAATTTCATCTTCTGTCACCTTATTTCTTACCAAAGTTGATTTTCCTTGCGACTTTTCAAATTCTTTTTCTTCTTGTTCTAATACTTTTTGTAGATTTGGCAAAGTTGAATATTTTAGTTCTGCTGCTTTGTTCAAATCATACACACGTTCTGCTTGCTCAATTTGTGCATTTGTCTCATCAATTTTACTTTTTAATTTTGTAATTTTTTCAGCACCTTTTTTCTCTGCATCCCATTTTGCTTTCATATTTTGAAATTTTTCACGTAGCGTTTTTAACTCATTTCTTACTTTTTCTAAGTCCTCCTTAGAGCCTTCACTTTCGTCTCTTTGCAAAGCTGCTTCCTCAATTTCATTTTGCATAATCTTTCTAGAAATTTCGTCCAACTCAATTGGCATTGATTCCATTTCTGTTCGTATCATGCTACATGCTTCATCTACTAAATCAATCGCTTTGTCTGGCAAATAACGATCTGTAATATAACGATTTGACAATGTCACAGCTGCAATTAATGCTTGATCTTGAATTTTTACTCCATGAAAAATTTCAAATTTTTCTTGGATACCACGCAAAATTGTAATCGCATCTTCCACCGTTGGCTCTAAAACTTGTACTGGTTGGAAACGCCTTGCTAAAGCTGCATCTTTTTCAATATATTCACGATATTCATCTAGCGTTGTAGCTCCCATGCAATGAAGTTCTCCTCGTGCAAGCATTGGTTTTAGTAAATTACTTGCATCCATTGCGCCATCTGTCGCTCCAGCTCCAACAATAGTATGAATTTCATCAATAAATAAAATAATATTTCCATTGCTTTTATCAATCTCATTTAAAACAGCTTTCAAACGTTCTTCAAATTCACCTCGATATTTTGCACCTGCAATTAATGTTCCTAAATCTAACGAAAAAATTGTCTTATTTTTCAAACTCGTTGGAACATCTCCTCGAATAATCCTTTGCGCTAGCCCTTCTACAATAGCTGTTTTACCAACTCCTGGCTCCCCAATTAAAACTGGATTATTTTTGGTTTTACGAGTTAAAATTCGAATGACATTTCGAATTTCGTCATCACGACCAATAACTGGTTCTAATTTATTTTGACGTGCTTGAACTGTCAAATCTCTTCCAAATTTTGATAAAGCATCGTATGTTTCTTCTGGTGTATCTGACCTTACTGTTGTATTTCCACGAACATCTTTTAAAGCTGATAAAAATTTTGCTTTTGATATACCATACAATTTTAGTAATTGCTTAAACTCTGGACTGGCTTGTTCAACCATACCAAGCATAATATGCTCAACAGAGATAAATTCGTCTTTCATGGAATTGGCTTGTTTTTCAGCACTTTCTAAAGCATGTTCCATATTTTCTGAAAATCTTAATGCAACATTGCCTGAAATTTGAGACATATTTTCAATTTCTAACTGACAAGCACTTCTTAGCGCATACATATCAATTTCCATCTTTTTGAGTAGCAAAGTTACTAAACCATCCTCTGTAGAAATTAAACTAAGCAGCACATGAAACTCTGTAATTTCAGCATTTTTATTGGTTGTTGCAAGGTTGCTTGCCATTGTCATTGCTTGTTTTGATTTTTCTGTAAAATTAGCAATATTCATAACTATCACCTCATTTTAATCTATATAATTTAAGTTTGAAAAATAATTGTGTATTTTATACCAACTATTTTCCAAACTTTAAAAAATCTCTTTAAACCAATTTACTATTTTATCCCAAAAGCTCTCTTGTACTTGGGCTTCATCTATTGAAGTTTCAATATAATCTGTTATCCCCAAATCAATCAATGTTGCTGATTTTGTTTGCATTCCATATTCTGAAGCTAATTTTCTTGTATCATCATTTACCTCATTTGAAACCATACTATTTGCTAAAAGTTTATTATACTCTTTTTTTAAATTCTCTTTTTCTTTATATTGTTGCTTAACTAAAGCTTGGCAAGCAATCATGGCAAATATAATGGCAAAAAACAACATACTATTCAAAAAAAACTTTACTTCAAATGACATTTTTCGTTTCTTTCTTGCTTTACTTTTAACTTTTACTTTTTTAGACTGTTTTTGCTTTTGTATATTTTTTTTCGGTTGCTTTTTTACTTTTCGATATTCTGGTTCTAATTTTCTTGGACTTGTTTCATATTGATAATCATATCTTGCCATGACTGTTTCCTCCTTTCTTTTGTATTTCTATTTTTATTTCTTAAATTCTTTCGAAAATTCGCAATTTGGCACTCTTACTTCTTGCATTATTTTCCATTTCTTCTTTACTTGGCAAAATTGGTTTTTTGGTTATGATTTTGCCTAATTTTTTAGCACCACACATACAATATGGCAAACCTGACGGACAAGTACATTTTCCTTCTGCCTGAGTAAAAGCATTTTTGACTGCCCTATCCTCCAATGAATGAAATGTTATGACACACAATCTGCCTTCTGGTTTGAGAACTTCTATCGAATTTAAAATAGTTTGATATAATGGTTTAATTTCATTATTTACTTCTATTCTAATTGCCTGAAAAGTTCGTTTAGCTGGATGTCCTTGCTCCTTTTTTCGAGGCGTAGATTTTTCTATAATTTTTACTAATTCTATGGTTGTTTCAATCTCTTTTGTTTTACGATATTCACAAATATTTTTAGCAATTCTTCTTGAAAACTTTTCTTCCCCATATTCATAAATTATGTTAGCTAGCTTTTCTTCTGCATAGGTATTTACAACTTCTTTTGCTGTAAGCTGCGCCGATTTATCCATACGCATATCTAACTGACTTTCTTTCATATAGCTAAAACCTCTATTTTTTTCATCAAGCTGATAGGAAGAAACACCTAAATCCAGCAAAATTCCATCTACTGCTGGAATTTCTAATACTGATAAAATTTCTTTTATATTGTCATGATTATCTTTAATCAATTGAACATTGGAAAACTCTTTTAATCTTTCTTTGGCAACACAAATAGCCTCTTCATCTCGATCAATTCCTAAAAGAAGCCCTTTTTTAGATATTCGTTTCACAATTTGTTTACTATGCCCTGCGCCCCCCAAAGTTCCATCTACATAAATTCCATCTAGTTTTATTTGCAAGCCTTCTATGCACTCTTCTAATAGCACTGGCACATGATTAAAATTTTCCATTTACATCACTTATTTTACTTCATATTATTTTTTAATTTTATAGGGACTGTAAAAAACTCAATATATTGTGTAAGAAATTTAGAACATTGTCCAAAATTTCGCTTTTTCTTTTTCGAAAAAATAGAGTTTTTTACAGCCCCTATAACCTAGTATCTTTTGTGTTTTCTAATCCTTCGTAACTTAAAAGTTTGTCATTGGTAAAGAAATTTATTTTTCTTTCGTAGTTACAAATCATTTGTTAACTAAATTTTTTTCTCTTGTAGGGCTTTTACAAAAGCCCATAAAATATTTTTTAAAATCTTTTGTACTTTAAATTTTTTTCTTTTGTATTTTATACTTTTATCTTTGGTATCTTAAAATTTTTCTTTGGTATATTTATATAAACTTTTGCAAGTTATATACTTTTATATTTTGTCTATCTAACTCAAGTAAAATTTTCTTCGCAAATTTTCCATGAGTCTATATTCCTAACATCTCCATCTTAGCAGCAATTTCATCAGCTGAGATATCTTCATCACATTTCTGCCATTTTTCTTTACTCCAAATCTCAATCCTTGAATCCATACCAACAATGACGACATCTTTGTTAAGTTCAGCAAATTCTCTCAAATTACTTGAAATTAAAAATCTGCCTTGTTTGTCTATTTCACAATCAATCGCACCTGCAAAGAAAAATCTTGTAAACAAACGTGCATCTTTATTGGAAATAGGAAGGGTACGAAGTTTTTGTTCAAAGTTTGTCCACTCAGCAATAGAAAAAGCAAATAAACATCCATCTAAGCCTTTTGTTATGATAAATTTTTCACCAATATCTTCACGAAGCTTGGCTGGCATAATTAATCTGCCCTTTGCATCCATTGAATGCTCATATTCACCAATTAACACTCGGCTTTTTCCTCCTTCCACTTTTCTACCACTTTGTTCCACTTCTCTCCACTTCTCTTACATTTTAAACTATATTTTTTTTTTTTGCAATAGTTTTTTGAAAATTTTTTAAAAAATTTTTATTTTTATTTTGTTAATTTCAAAAATTATGATATAAATACTATATGAGAGTTTTTACCATAGAAATAATTTATTTTTTAATTGTGAGAATAAGCATTCATCAATATGATTATAACAATATTTATCATTCTGGAATTGATATTATTCAATTTCTTTACTTCATTGCGCTTTTTACTGTTACTTTATATTTTTCAATTAGCCATAAAAAGAAATCTACTCTACTAATCAACTCAACCATTTTTCTTATCATTTATTCTACCATTTTACGTATTTTCATAAAGTCAATTGCTGTATATTTTACAAATATTCAAGGTATTATCAATTTTGCAAATTATGCAGGAAAAATTTATTTTATTTGCTTGCCTCTTTCTTCTTTTCGAGTTTTATATAGCAAAAATAGCTTTTTTAACATTATTTTATTTTTTATCACAACTGTTTTATTTCAAACTTTTTTTGACTTAAATGGTCTTTTATACAGTATTCCTTTCTATGAATTTATTTGTTTTTCTAGAATAGTTATTAACTATTTTACACAAACTATAAAACAAGGAGGATTTTATGGACGATTTAACAATTTTAAATGAAGTGCACAAAGGTGTGTGTATGGGAAAAGATTCTATTGCAATGGTAGCTGAAAAAAGTTCTGACGGAAATTTTCGTGATGAATTAACGTACCAATATAACAAATATCAAGAAACAGAACAAAGAATAAATCAAAAATTTGAAGAAATTGGTGAAATTCCAGATGATACACCAATGGGACAAAAAATAATGGGATGGTCAGGAATTCAATTTAATACTATGAATGATAAAAGTAACTCTCAGCTTTCTGAAATTTTAATTCAAGGTTACGATATGGGAATTATTAAAGGAGTAAAACTTTTAAACCAAAGCCCCGAGGCATCGAATGATGTAAAAGATATTTTAAATGGTTTTATTGCTTTTCAAGAAAACAGTATTGATCGATTGAAAAAATTTTTATAAAAAAATAAGCATATATATTATTTTTTGTAATATATATGCCTTTTTCATTTTATTCTATTACATAATCCGTTGAATAAACTGTATCATTTATATTAATATATGTTTTTAAAATAT
>CATLEX010000071.1 GCA_949927455.1 uncultured Clostridia bacterium | reverse complement strand
CACTCATTTTTGCTGCTTTGGTTGCTTTGTTTATTACGCCTCCTGAGCCGCTTATTAGGTACAAGCTTACTCCTGCTAAGATGATTAATACGATGATTGTTACGACTAGGGCTATTAATGTTATTCCTGCAGTTTTTTTACTTTTTGTTCCCACGTATATTTTCATAAATTGATTTCCTCCTTTATTTTAACTGATTAACAATTTATTTTCGAAACATTTTGTTTCTTGAATAGACAAAAAAATATCCGTTATTGGTATACCATATAACCTCGCCATTACCTCTTTTAAATGATCACTTGGATTCCTTTCAGCTCTTTCTAGCATAGACAAATATTCCTTTGTAATATCAAGGATTTCAGACGCTTGTTTTTGTGTAAGTCCTTTGCTTTCTCTTAATTGCTTTAAAGTTTTCATAATTTCTCTCCTTCGTCACAAACAATATGTTTCCTCATATATTTATCTTACCAAACAACTAATTTATTGTCAACATTTGTTACATATTTGTAATCATTGTTACCATTTTGTAATATTTTTTAATTTTTATATTTAGTATTAAAAATAAGACACTCGAAAGTGTCTTAAAAAACATGAATGATATATAAAATGAGCATATGTGCTGGATAGAAAATATAATAGATATATTTCGTTTTTCGCCCTAATTTCCCATTATAAACAAGCAATAAAAAAACTGGCAATGTTGCACAAACATAAGAAATAACATTTGAAACAGAATAATAAACCGTTAGTCTTGGATAATAATAAATCAAGTTGAGTAAGGCAAATATCAGTATCCTAAGTATTTTTCTATTTCTACATACATATAATACAAATACAGCTGTCACACCATAGTAACTATAATCCACACACAACAGCTTGCCCAAATAAATAACTAAGATTACTAGTGGTATTGAAACATTATATTTTTTTCCTAATTTGTCAAAAATTGTAATTGCTATTAAGCCTAATAACAACGTAAACATGATGCTTAGCATCAACCAATTTCCCACTAAGCTTCTAAATAACATAAATGGAATTTGAGAAATAAGTGCAAAAAGAATTAATCTTTGATAATATTTCTTCAAATTACTTGTATGACAATAGCCTTCCGCTGCCAAAAAGGCAAACAACGGGAAGGCAATTCTTCCTAAATATTTTGTAGCAAAACAAGTCGTTTCTGGAATAGCATATTTTACATGGTCTAAAACCATGCTCATACAAGCAATTATTTTTATCACAAAAATTGACATCTTTTATTAAACCTTTCACAAATATTCTCATTAATTTAAATTTTAATTATGTTTTTATTATAACATATAATTTTATTTTGTAAAAGTGTTTTAAAAAGATGTCAACTCCAAATAACTAACAACAGAAACTTCCACGATATTATCCAGTAATTCTTTGTATTCTTTGGTACGAAAATTCATAAATCCTTCTAAAATCATGGCTTTATTTTCTGCAATATACCTTTTTATGAGTTCTTTTAATAATTTATTTTTATACCCAATTTTATTATCTGGTAAATTCATAATTTGATGACTTATCTTTAAAACATAATCTTGTTCTGCTTCATTTAAATAAAAATAATTTTCTTTAATACATTTTTTAATTAAATCACTTTCAAAGAATTTTTCAATTGTACTTTTCAAAACAATACTAATCACTTCGCAAAATTCTTTTTCATCTCGCTGAATATCATGTATAATGACATTGTCATACTTCTTAAATCTGTAATTAGATATGCACACATTCATCGGCAGTTTTTCAAAAGTATGAATTAAATATTCTATAATCTCTTGGTTATTTGTTTTTACGCAGATTGATTTCACGTGCTTTCTCCTTTTATTCAAATATATATTATAATATTCAGCCTAAAGTTATTGGGTGTAAGTCCTATAATGCTTCATTAATGCCTCTTGAAATAATATCTTTCATACTGTCAATTAGCTCATCAATCTCTTTTGGTGTAACAATGAAATTATAATCATTTGGAATTAGTGCACCTTTAATTTTTTCATAATTATCTTCATCTTTCAATTTATTTAGCACATCATTCGATTCTGCTTTTTTCTGCAAATCTTCAATAAACAAATCCAAGCAATCATTTGTAATAGAAGCCATTTCCACAACAGTTGGCACACCAATTGCAACAACTGGAATTCCCAATGTTTTCTCAGACAATTCATCTCGTGCATTTCCAACACCGCCACCTGGCACAATTCCTGTATCCGAAATTTGAATTGATTTATTAATTCTGCTCACACTTTTTGAACACAAACTATCAATCGCAATAATCATTTTAGGTTTAATTTTATCCACAATTCCTCTAATAATTTCTGCACTTTCAATCCCAGTTGTTCCCAAAACGCCTGGAGAAATGGCAGAAATCGACCTTGTATTTTCATCAATATATTGTGGCAAATAGAGTTTAATGTGACGTGTAATTTCGACCTCATTCACTACTCTTGAGCCAAGACTGTCTGGCGTAGAATACAAGTTACCAAGCCCAACAATCATAATTTCTTCTTGTTTTTGGATGTGTTTATCCACAACTTTACTTAATTCTTTTGCAATTATCTCAACAATTTTATCTTCTTTTTCTGTTTCAATATTATTAATTTTCTTTACATCAATTGTAATATAATTTCCGATTGGCTTTTGAAGCGCTGTTTCTCCTGTTTCATTCGTCACACTTACTCTCGTAACTTTAATATCTTCTAATTCCTCTTCTTCACATTCAATGCCATCAATTTCATCTTCTATTTTGTTCGCTTTTCGGTATAAATCACGTCTTTCAACCGCCATATCTGTTCTAAAATCCATTTATCAATCACCTCAAAAACTATTATGGCAAATTTTAGAAAACTTATGCAAAAAAAGATTTCATGAAATTTTTTAATAAAAATTCAAAGTTTTGTAAATCAATTGCTAAAAATTGGAATTAAAAGTTCAATCAAAATGTAAATTGTGATGTTTTTGTAAATCGACGTAAAAATGCCTAAAAATTTGTTTAAGCGAGTTTTATGTTTAGACGATATTTATGTCTACTTTTTAGATAAGTGCCTTATACGAAGCACTACAAAAGGTTATAAAAAATTCGATTTTACAATATGATGCTTTTCTATATCTCTAAAAAATCCATAAAAATATGTTAAATTGATTTTTTATAGATTTTAGTTGTTTATTTATGTTTTTTTGCAAAAACCGTCTTAAAATTGAATTTAAAAAAGATATATTTACTTTCAAATCAATAGAAAAGAAAATTTAAAACCAACGATTGCATACAAATCTTGACATTTTATGTAAAACATTGTATAATATATTTGTAAGGATTTATTTTGGTACACTATAACATTTAAGGAGGTTTTCACTATGAAAAGAGAAACAATAATCGTACCAGAAAACAAATGCCCACTCGATGTTCTTGCAGAGATGGGCGAAATAACACGGGATGCTTGGATTTATTTGCATGAGAATGCTGTTGAGAAGTTATTATCAGAAACTCCCAACTCATTTAATGATCAGGAATGCTCGCTCTATTTTACATTTGGTTGGAATGCAACCGAAAAGTTTCCAG
The DNA here is from genome assembly GCA_949927455.1 of uncultured Clostridia bacterium. Taxonomy (GTDB): domain Bacteria; phylum Bacillota; class Clostridia; order TANB77; family CAG-508; genus Scatovivens. The sequence continues at coordinate 4,337 of CATLEX010000071.1, read as the reverse complement.
ACACCAGCATCAGTATTTCACAGCAAACTTTTGGTGAGTGGAGACTTATCTACAAAATCAAAGCCGATGACATCAGCTTTAAAGCGCTGGTAAAAAATCCTGAAGACATTTTCTTCTTGCAGATGAAAAATTAATCCGCACATCACAGCAATAACATGAAAAAAGACAGTTCAGTTTGTTTCCACAAACTGAACTGCCTTTTGGCTTAACTTCTCCAGCTTCTCCAACATGTGCCATTATCATTATTGTTATTATTTCCATTATTATTACCAATGTTATCATTTCCAGAATTATTGTTTCCGGTGTTGTCGTTGCCACTATTGTTATTGCCAGAATTATTATTCCCTGTATTATTGTTTCCATTATTATTATTTCCTGTGTTACCATTACCACCATTATTATTTCTATTATTGTTGTTATTGCCACCACAGTTACAGCTACAGTTCCATCTCAAACATCTACAAATTAAATAAGCAACAATAAATGCTAATACTGTAAAAATCCACGCAAATGCTATATAAAGTATACTTCCTCCTAAAACTAGTGCAGCTATGATTAAAATAACAAACACAATTCCTGCTACTTTAAATGGGCAATGTAAAATCGTTTGCAAAACAGCAGCCACAATCACAACTAATACTGGAATTACAAAAGCAATTAATAAATCAGTCATATGTTTTTCCTCCTTAATTTATTATCCTTTTGTAATATAATATGATTTTTTATCTATTTTGTGATTTCTTTTAATAGTTTACTTCTACTAAATACAAACCTACTGCTGGAAGCGTTTTTCCTGCTCGGCTTCGATCTTTACTCTTAATAATCTCTGAAATTTCTTCTGATTTTATTTTCCCCATTCCTACATCCAATAAAGTCCCTGCTATAATTCTAACCATATTATACAAAAATCCACTTCCTGTCAGTTCAATCCAAATTCTCTCTTCTTTTTCTAATACTTCTGCTTTAAAAATTTTTCTGACACTATTCTTACTACTTGTTCCACTAGCCTTAAAAGCTGCAAAATCATGTTCTCCTTCAAAATATTTAGCTGCTTTTTTCATTTCTTCCACATCTAATTTCATCGGAAACTGATATTCTAATTCTCGATAAATCGCTGTACCTGTAAGAGAACAATTAATCACATAGCGATACTTTTTAAAATGCGCACAATAACGACTATGAAAACGCTCTTCCACTTCTTCTGCTTTTTTTATTCGAATGCTTTTTTTCAATTTTGAATTAATTGCCATCGCAAATTTATCAATCGGAATATGACTATTCGTTTTAAAATTAGCAACTTGCCCTAAACTATGCACTCCTGCATCTGTTCTGCCTGAGCCAATTAATTCAATTTCTTCTCCTGTAATACTTCCAATTGCTCTTTCAATTTCTCCCTGAATATTTAATTTATTGGGCTGTTTTTGCCAACCATTAAAATCTTTTCCATGATATTCTATGGTTAATTTGATATTTCGCATTTTTCCTCCTTATGCAATCTTTTGAGATACATTTCGCATTTCACGTGCATTTTTCAGTGATGTTTCGGTAATCTCTCCATTCGAAATACGCGCTATTTCATGAATTGTTTGCTCCTCTGTTAGTTGTTTTACATGTGTTTTGGTAAAGTTTCCTTCATTGCTTTTATAAATATAATAATTAAAATCGCCTTTTGCTGCAATTGTGGCCAAGTGTGTAATACAAATTACTTGATGAGTTTTGGCAATTTTTTTCATTTTTTCACCCGTAGAATTTGCTGCAATTCCACTAATTCCAGTATCAATTTCATCAAATACTAAAATTGGTGTTTGGTCTACATCTGCCAAAACTGTCTTGATTGCCAACATCACTCTTGACATCTCTCCACCTGACGCAATTTTTATTAAGGATTTCTTTTCATCACCTCTATTCGTAGAAATCAAAAATTCCACTTTATTTAAACCATTACTATTGAATTTATTTTGCTCTATTGACTTGACTGCTACTTCAAATTCTGCATTTTGCATTTCCAATTCTTTTAACTCTTTCGTGATTTCCTTGGATAATTCTTGTGCATATTTTAAACGAATTTCATTTAATTTTTTAGCTAAAACTAATAATTTATTTTCTAATTCTAATGCTTTTTCTTTTAATTCTGTAATATAACTTTCCAAATTTGTAATTTCAAAAATTTCTTTTTCTACTTCGGATTTATATTGCAAAATTTGTTGAATAGAATTTCCATACTTTCTTTTTAAGCTTTGAATTAAATCCAGCCTTTGTTCTACCTTATTTTGTTCTTCTTCGTCAAAATAAACCTCTTCTACTGACAAATCCCTTGCCACTTCTTGAATTTCATAATAACTACTTTTTAATCTTGTTACAATCTCTGCATAAACATTATTATATTGTTCAATTTTTTCCAAAGCCCTAATGGCATTATTCAAGCCATCAATCGAATGATTATCAATTTCATTTTGTGCCTCTTGCAAATTATTTGCAATTTTCTCAGAAGCAAGCATTAATTTTCTTTTTTCTTCTAACTCCTCTTCTTCGTCTTCCTTCAAACCAGCTTCTTCAATTTCACGCAGTTGATAATTTAGCAAATCTAACTTTCGTTGTTTTTCCATATCGTCACCATAATTCAAACTGAGTTCTTTTTGAATAGTAACATACTCATGATATAATATTTCATACTCTTTCTTGATATCTCTTATTTCTAAATCTGCATATCCATCTAGTAAATCAATATGTTGATTTAGATCTAAAATCGACTGATTATCATTTTGCCCATGAATGTCAATTACCTTTTTCATAAATTCTTTTAATTCATTCACAGTCACTAATCTTCCATTTAATTTACATACATTTTTTCCACTACTATTGATTTCTCTTGAAACAATTACATTATCTTCAAAGTTAGGCAAATCCAACGATAATTCCACAAACGAGTTTTTAGCTCCTGTTCGCATCATTTCTTTTGAAAAACGACCACCTGATAATATTTTTAAAGCTCCAATAATCAGTGTTTTTCCTGCTCCTGTCTCACCAGTTAAAACATTAAAACCTTCTCCTAAATGAATACTTAAATCATCAATTATCCCTATATTTTTTATATGCAATAAACTTATCATACGTGCCTCCTATCCAAAAATATGTTCGATAATTGTATTATATCAGAATTTTATTTTTTGTCAATACATTTGTTCGTATTTTTAAAATAATTTATGATATTTATATTATTCTTTAAAAAATTTCATAAAAATTCTTGAAAATATACCCTTGTTCTCTCAAATAGGCAATTACACTTGGAAGCGCCTCTACCGTGTAGGATTTATCACTTGCGTCATGCATTAGCACAATAATGGCGCCATCTCCTTCCATAGTCTGAATTAAGCATTCCATCTGGGAATCTGTGGTTGTTCGCCCTTCTGCATCTCCTGTTAAACAATTCCAGTTCGTATAATTAATTCCATAATCACGTAGCAAACCTTTTGCCTCTGCTTTTACACCTTCATATCTACCACCACTCGAACCTCCAGGAAAACGGAATAAATGCGTATTATAATTTGGATTTTCTAAAGCTACGCGGATAGAGTTTTCTGTTTTGGCATATTCTTCAAAAACAGTATCTTTAGAAGTATAAATTTGAGAATAATTATGAGAATAACCATGATTGGCAACATAATGCCCTTCCTCATATTCTCTTTTTAACAAATCTGGATTTAAATCAACACGGCTCCCCAACACAAAAAAAGTGGCTGGCACATTTTCCTGTTTCAAAATATCTAATACTTGTGGTGTTATATTTTTCGAAGGTCCGTCATCAAACGTCAAATACGCTACTTTCTCATCTGAATAGTAAATATTCGTAATTTCTTCTTGTGCATTTGGATTTTCTTTTGGCACAAACTTTGATCTAATTTGTTCCATATTATGTTGAGCAATTTGAATATGTTTTATTTCTTGAGACTTTCCAACAGCAATTGGATTTTCTTGATTAGGCGATTTTTCCTTACTTTTTTTCATGTTAACAGACACAATACTACTTATGATAATGATTATCACACAACACAAAATAATCATTCCACAAATGATTGCTTTTTTTCTCAAATGCGCTCTTTTATTTAATTCTTCTATTATTTCCCTGTTTTCATTATCATTTTCATCATGTCCCTTAATTGCAGGAATATCAGTTGGAGCTGGTAAGTAATCAACTACTGCATCTAGCATTAATTTAACACCAATGTTACCTAATGCAGTACCACACATAACTGGGAACATCTTAACTTCAAGAACACCTTTTCTGATAGCTCTCTTAATTAATTCCTCAGGAACTTCAGCACCTTCTAAGTATTTTT
>CATLEX010000070.1 GCA_949927455.1 uncultured Clostridia bacterium | reverse complement strand
TATTTGGAATATAGCAGATTGTTGGGAGAAAAGTATCATTCGAATTTAAAGCCAGAAGAAATCCTTGCTATGAGGTATGAAATTGGGCAAGATTATTTCAAAAATGTAATTGATTATAAGGAACATGCTGATGAGTTTTTGAAAGCATTAAAAGAGAAAAATTTTGTATTAGTAATTGCGAGTACAACAGGAAAAAATAATATTCAAATTTATAGAACACAAAATCAAAATATCATAAAAAAAGCTAATATTGATACCTATTTTTCACTCATTTTTACAAGAGAAGATGTGCAGGAAATGAAGCCAAATCCAGAAGTTTTTTTGAAAGTTGTGGAAGAATTAAAGGTAAAAAAAGAGGAATGTTTAATTTTTGAGGATTCGCTAATTGGTTTGGAAGCTGCGAAAAGTGCAAGAATTGAAGTGGTTGCAATGTATGATCAATATTCAGATGGGGAGCGAGAAGAAATTAGTAATTTAGCAAATTATAATTTAAAAAATTATTTAGAAGCAATCAAAATATTAGAGAAAACGCAGTAATTTGAGGTGATAAAAATGTTGTATTCGCAAAAATATAATTCCCCAATTGGAGATTTAAAAATAGTAAGTGACAAAAAGAATATTGTTGGGTTGTGGATAAAAGGACAGAAATATTTTGAAAGTACGATTTATGGTGAAGAGATTTCCTCACAACCGTTGCCAATTCTAGAGATGGCTAAACAATGGTTAAATCAATATTTTTCAGGAGAAAAACCTTTGCCTGAGGAGTTATCTTTGAAACCAAAAGGAAGCGAGTTTAGAAAGCTAGTGTGGGAGATTTTATGCAAAATTCCATATGGAGAAGTGACAACTTATGGGGAAATCGCGAAAGAAGTAGCGCAAATATTGCAGAAGGATAAAATGTCGGCGCAAGCAGTTGGTGGGGCAGTTGGGCATAATCCAATTTCGATTATTATTCCTTGCCATAGAGTGATTGGTGCCAGTGGCGATTTAATAGGTTATGCAGGTGGAATTGAGCTAAAAAAGAAATTGTTGGATTTTGAGAAAAGTTAAGAAAATCCTTGCTTATTTGAAAAAAATCTAATAAAATATAACTATACTAGAAATCGTAAAGGAGAAAAAGTATGTTTTTAGAGAAAATCAATTGCCCAAATGATTTGAAAAGCTTAAATACAAAAGAATTACAGGAATTAGCTAAAGAAATGCGTGCAGCATTACTACATCGATTAAGCAAAAAAGGTGGACATTTTGGACCAAATTTTGGTATGGTAGAGGTAACGATTGCGCTTCATTATGTGTTTGAATCTCCAAAAGATAAATTCGTATTTGATGTGTCACATCAAAGTTATCCACATAAGATGTTGACAGGTAGGAAAGATGCGTATCTTTACGAGGAGCATTTTAACGATATTTCAGGTTATACCAATCCGCAAGAAAGTGAGCATGATTTTTTCAATGTTGGTCATACTTCTACGTCGATTAGTTTGGCATCTGGTTTGGTAAAGGCAAGAGATTTAAAAGGAGAACATGAAAATATTATTGCGATTATTGGAGATGGTTCTCTAAGTGGTGGCGAAGCTTTGGAAGGCTTGGATTTTGCAAGTGAATTGAATAGCAATTTTATTATTGTTGTGAATGATAACGACATGTCAATTGCTGAAAATCATGGTGGATTATATAAAAATTTAAGAAATTTGCGAGAAAGCAACGGAACTTGTGAATGTAATTTATTTAGGGCAATGGGATTAGATTATGCTTATCAAAAGGACGGAAATGATATTGAGAAATTAATTGAAACATTTGAAAAAGTGAAAAACATTGATCATCCAATTGTTGTTCATATTAATACGCAAAAAGGAAAAGGCTATAAGATTGCAGAAGAGAATAAGGAAAATTGGCATTATTGTGCGCCATTTGAAGTAGAAACAGGAAAGCCGATAAAAGCAATTAGTGGTGAGAATTACAGTACTTTGACATGTAATTATTTATTAGAGAAAATGAAACAAGATCCAAAAGTTGTGGCAATTATTGCAGGAACGCCAAAGACGATTGGTTTTACAGAAGAAAAGCGAAAATTGGCAGGAAAACAGTTTGTTGATGTTGGAATTGCGGAAGAGCATGCTGTTGCAATGGCTTCTGGTATTGCTAAAAATGGAGGAAAGCCTATATTTGCAACTAGTTCAAGTTTCTTGCAAAGAACGTATGACCAACTTTCACAAGATTTGTGTATCAACAATAATCCAGCTACGATTTTAGTAAATGGTGCGTCAGTTTATGGAATGAATGATGTAACACATTTGGGAATTTTTGATATTCCATTCATTTCTAATATTCCAAATATGGTTTATTTAGCGCCAACTTCTAAACAAGAATATTTTGCTATGCTAGATTGGTCGATTGAGCAAAATGAGCATCCAGTAGCAATTCGTATTCCGGGAAATGGCGTAATTTCAGATAAGCGAAAAGTAGATACGAGTTATGATAAGATAAATCAATATAAAATACAAGAAACAGGAAGTCAAGTTGCAATTTTAGCGGTGGGTGATTTTTATCAATTAGGTGAAAATATTGTAAAAACTTTGAAAGAGAAACTTGGTGTTGTGCCAACATTGATTAATCCAAGATATATTTCAGGCTTAGACAAGAAATTATTAGAAGAATTAAAAGCCAATCATGAATTGGTAATTACTTTGGAAGATGGCATGCTAGAAGGCGGTTTTGGTGAGAAAATTGCCAGTTATTATGGGACTTCTAACATAAAAGTTAAAAATTATGGGATTGCTAAAAGTTTTCCAGATCGTTATGTTGCAGACGAACTTTTGAGACAAAATGGAATTTCTGTCGAGCAAATTATAGAAGACATCGAAAAATTTTTGAAATAAAAAAAGATAGATTAGAGCTAAAAATCTAATCTATTTTTAATTTACTGCAATTAAAATAAATAAAAATGCCATCAAAAGTGCGGTGCAAATAAGAGCTAAAATATTTAATATTTTATTTACTTTTTTGGGATTTTTAAAAATTTTGTATAAGATAGAAATAGCTAAAATTCCAATTATTCCACCTGATGTATTCATAATAATATCTGTTATGTCAGTTGCACCAATATGAAAAATGTATTGTGAAATTTCTAAAAATAAAGTAATATATAATATTGGAATGATTTTTTTATAAAATTTTTGATTTTTGGCAAGTATTTCAATGTACATTCCAACTGGAATAAAGATTAGTAAATTATCAATGATTTCGCTAACATATATTTTTCCGTTAACAATGACTGATTCTCCAAATGGAATTAGATTGATAGAACGAATATAAGGTAGCGCATTTGTATCAAATTGCATTTTAAATAAAATAATCCAAGTTAAAAAAATAAGATAAATAGTAAATAAAATAATGGTTAATTTGTTTTGATGATTTTTCATAAATAAAAAATCCTTTCATATAATTATTGTTTCTAGAGCTAGCTTAATTATAACATTTTTTTTAATAAAAGTTTCTTAAATATTTCTTAATAATAAATATAAAATTGAAACCGTTACTTAAGAATTCACTTAAGTAACGGTTCATCGATAAAGCTTATATTAGCTTTCAGCTAAAACTAATATATATAATAGTTTAACCTAACATATATCGCTATATGAATAAGCTATATACCACATATATTAATCAGTTGCTAGACAATAAATGCACTTATCTATAACTAAATTCATCTTACGAGAGACTACTATTAACCACGATAAATACAAGTATTATCATGACTTCGAATAAATTACCTATTATTTAACCATTAAAAACAGCTTACAAACAAATAATTTACTCTTCGCGTCCGACATAATGCAACCTAAGGATTACTTAAGCCACATCACATCTTGGCTCGAATAATAAAAAGCCTAAATGACCTCGTATTACTCTTAAGTTAGGTTAATATAAACCTTATAATTATATTATCAACAAATTTTTTTAAAATATACAAAAAATTTTAAAAAAATACTTGACAACTGTAATTTAGTGCTGTATGATAATGAAAATTGTAGAAAGGAGCGAAAAATTGAATTTTAAATTTCAAAAAGAGCAAACAACGCAAGAATGGTTGCCTTTTGAGGATATTTATGACAGCGGTCTAATTTTTCATAAAAATTCTTTTATCAAAATCTTGAAAATTCTTCCCATTAATTATGATTTAAAATCAAATTTAGAAAAAGAAGCGATTATAAATTCCTATAAAAATTTTTTAAAAACTTGTGATTTTGATATTCAAATACTCATTCAGAGTAAAAAAGAAGATATTTCTAAAATAATTTCCCAGATAAAAAATAGAAAAGAAAATAATCAAAAAATAAAAGAAATACAAGAAAATTATATTAAATTTATCACAAAATTAAATCAAGAAAAAAATTCGTCGTCTAAGAATTTTTATTTAATTATTCGTAAAAAATTTGATATTCTTGGAAAGGCAAAAGAAGATTTTACCAATGAAGAAAGTCAGGCTTATGAATACTTAAATGAATGTTATTTTAAAATCAAAGACACATTAACCAGATGTGGAAATGTGGTTGATGAAGCCAAGTCAAAACAAGAAATTCTAAATATTTTTAATTCTTTTATAAAATAAATCCAAAATAAAAATTGAATAGAGGTGGAAAAAAATAGAAAATTATTTAAAAGGAACAGTAAATTTGAAAGACAAATTGGCCCCAAGTTATATGGATATGACAAATCCAAAGTGGATAGAAATGAATGGAAAGTATTATGCAGGCTTATTGATTGTGGATTATGAAAGGGAATATAGTGAAATTATTTTCAAAAATTTAATCAATAGCAATATTAATGCCAATATTTCGATATTTTATGAAAGACAAGATACTTTTAAAGCAATTAAGGATTTGACGTATAACATTGGAAATACAGGAGTGGATTTGAAATTTGGAAATGCCAACAAAGAAGATATTGATTTGGTGGCATTTTCGTATAATGATGCGAAATATATCAGAAAAGAAATACAAGTGAATAACGAAGATTTGTATTATTTGTATACTTATTGCGTAGTGATTGCGGAAGACGAAAAAGAGCTTGCGCGAAGTTTGGCAAAAATAAATGGTATTTTGCAATCGTCAGGATTTGTCACAAAAAAGGCAAATTTTAGACAAGAGCAAACCTTTATGGCATGCTTGCCAATTATGGAAAATAACAAAGATTTGAAAGAAGTGTCAGCACGAAATGTTTTAACACAGGGACTCAGCGGAACATATCCATTTATTTCGTCGACTTTGTGCGATGAAAATGGCATTTTTTTAGGAACCAACATTTACAATAATTCCATGATTTTAGTGGATCGTTTTAACAAAAATAAATATAAAAATGCGAATATGTGCGTGTTTGGGACAAGTGGCGCAGGAAAATCATTCTATATTAAACTTCTTATTTTGAGGTATCGTTTGCTAGGTGTGCATCAGTATGTGATTGATCCTGAAAGAGAGTACAATAAAATTGCCGAGAGCCTTGATGGGACATTAATTAAGCTAGGACCAAGTTCACATACATATTTGAATATTTTGGATATTCGTGAGGAAAGTATCGAAGATGGAGAAGGTTATTTAAGCAGTAAATTGTTAAAATTAAGAGGATTTTTTAGTTTAATTTTTGGACAAATGGACGAAGAAAAAATGGCGATTTTAGAAGAAAAATTAATTCAAATGTATGCTCAAAAAGAAATTACGTTTGATGACGAAACGCTGTATCAAAAAACAGAAGATGGAAAGATTGTTATTGTTCCAAAATTTAAAACAGCAAATGAGATGCCAATTTTGCAAGATTTGTACAACAATTTAGATGACGAAAAAGATAAATTTTTCAAACTAAAATTATATCCATTTGTGTTTGGTTCGCTTAAATTTTTTAATCATCATACGAATGTGGAATTAGATAACGAGTTGATTATTGGTGATATTTATGATTTGGGTGAGGACAATTTAAAATATGGAATGTACATGTTTACAGATATTTTTTGGGATAAAATTAAAAAAAATAGAACTCAAAATAAAGCCATTTATTTGGATGAAATTTGGCGACTAATTGGGATTACATCGAGTGGATTTGTGGCAAGTTTTATTTATAAAATTTTTAAAACAATTCGTAAATTTGGTGGAAGTGCAGTTGCAATAACGCAAGACGTTTCTGATTTGTTTAGCTTAGAAGGCGGTGCTTATGGAAAAAGTATTTTGAATAATTGTAGTATCAAATCGTTTTTTTCTTTAGAAGAGGAAAATATTTTAGTGCTTGAAAAATATGCGAATATTTCAGAAAAAGAAAGAGTAGAAATGAAATCCTTAAAGAGAGGTGAAAGTTTAATGTTTATTGGAGACGATCATATTTTAGCAAAAGTAGAAGCATCAGATTACGAAAAAAATTTAATTATTTAGGAGGAAAAAATGAGAAGAACGTTAACAGCAATAGGAAATTCTATGTTAAATCAAAAAATAGGAAAAATGGAAAATTATAAAGTATTATCAGAGGATATTGGTTCAGATGAAGAACTTTTAGAGGCATTGGAAAGAGAAAAAAATGTGGAAATATTATTTTTATATCAGAATATTATTGTGCATTATTCTGTGGATAAATTAATTGAGTTAATTCGTAAGATGCAAGAGAATATTTTTATTATATTATTTAATGGAGAAGGGGTGGAAGAAACGGTAAAAGAAGACGAGAATTTAAAATTATATCATACAATGGAGTTGGATTTGAATGAGTTTGAAAAAAATCTTCCACAGCCGAAAATTACATCTATTCAAAATTATACATCAAAAATAATTGCGATTTCTGGTGCAAGTGGAATTGGCAAAAGTACGTTTTCCACATTCCTTGCAAAAAATGTGGAAAACCCAAATTCGAAAATATTATTGATTGATTTTGATTTGGACGAAAATCATATTAAGACAATTTTGAAATTGAAGAAAAATCCACAAGTTAAAGAGAATGTAAAAGATATGATTATTAATGTGAATAAGAATTTAGATGTTTTGTATAATTTAAAAATAATTTTTCCAGATAAAGAAAATATAAATTTTCTTAGCCTTCAAAAATTTATGATGGAACTTAAAAGTGAGTATCCATTGATTTTAGTTGATACCTCGTCTAATGTTGAAAATGAGTATACAAAGCGAATTTTTTATTATAGCCAAAAAGTTATTTTCTTGGTGGAACCTAATATTCTTGGCATAAAAAAGGCAAGAGATATGCTTGAGGTGATTGAAAATGACTGGAAAGTTTCAAGCGAAAAAATTAATCTTGTTTTGAATAAAACCAATATGTACGAAATTTCAGAAAATATTATACAGGAGTTGTTTCCAGATATGAAAATTATTGGCAAAATGAAGTATATGGATAGTTACAATTTAATGATAAATCGCGATATTAATAAAAAAGAAATTAAAAAAGAGTATGAAAAAATATATAAGAAAATATAGCAGAAGCATAAATTTGTGGTATAATAAAAAAGAAAGAGATTTTGTTAATATGAAACAAGGGGTAAATGCTAAAGGAATAAAACAGGATTTCATCAAAGAAATAAAATTTTGTATCAAGTGTGATTTATGGAAAAAGAAATTTGTATGCTAAGATGAAAATAATTTATAAATAAAAACCTTACAAACATGTAAGGTTTTTGTAAGTTAAATCGATGGTAATTATGAATTAAAGCTGTTATACTATATTCAAATGAAAGGAGTTTTTTATTTATGGAGAAAGTATTAGAAGTAAAAAATATTGAGAAATACTACGGGAATAAATCAAATCTAACTAAAGCAATAGACAATATTAGTTTTGATGTTCAAAAAGGAGAGTTTGTAGGCATTATGGGAGCATCGCGGAAGTGGAAAAACTACACTTTTGAATTGTATTTCCACAATTGATAAGGTAACTTGTGGACACATTATTATTCATGGGAAAGATATTACAGCTCTAAAAGGTAACAATTTAAACAAATTTAGAAGAGAAGAATTAGGATTTATTTTTCAAGATTTT
>CATLEX010000069.1 GCA_949927455.1 uncultured Clostridia bacterium | reverse complement strand
AAGAGAATCTTTTGAAGAGGCTGGTATTCAAATTTCTGAAAAAGATTTACAGATTGTTCATGTTATGCACCGCAAAACTCCCAATCGAGAAAGTATTGATTATTTTTTGACTTGCCAAAATTATACTGGAAAAATTCAAATTATGGAACCAGACAAATGCGATGAATTAGCTTTTTATGACTTAAATCATTTACCTAATAATGTCATTCCCTATGTTAGACAAGCCATTAAATATTATGAAAATAATCAAGCATTTTCAATATATGGTTGGTAAAAGAAATCTATTTTATGATTGCCAAAGTTAGTACACATAAAAATATTCCCAATATCATAATATATTTTTGCCATGTAATTTTTTCTTTCAAAATTAATCTAGAAGCTAATATTGTAATGACAATAGAACTTGTTTCCATAACTGAAATGACAGAAACATTACCATCTAACATCGCAAAACGAGTAAAAACAGAAGAAGATGTATCACATATTGACTGCAATAAAAAATACTTTTTGGCATTTATTTTTTTGAAATTTAGGTAATCCCAACCTTTTGTGAAAGTACAATAAATCAATATTCCTATAATTGCTATAATCGCATAATTAAACACAACATATAATGGTTCTTGAAATTGTGTAACATATACTTTGCTTAAAACTTTAGAAATTCCGTTACATATTACATATCCATAAGCATATAAAATAGATTTTTTACGTAGTTTTTTATCGATTTGTGTTTCTCCATTTTCCTGCCTCCCTATCATAATTGTCAAAAAAACAAGCAAAGCAGAAATGATTATTTGTAAAATGGAGAAATCTTCTCTTAAAATAATAATTCCTAATAAAAATATAACAACTGCATTGCATTTTTTGATAGAAGATGTAATTGCCACTTTTCCATACTTTACACTTGAAATAGCGCAAAAAAATCCTGTTGACTGCAAAAAAACACCTAAAAACATTTCTAGTATATTTTTCAAATTTAACTGGAATATAAATTGAGGTTTGACTATTAAAATAACTACAAATAAAATTAAATTATAACAAAATAGTCCCATAATTGCCATTCTTTTTTGCTCATTCTGAGAACATTTTTTCAGGGCAATTGCAGTAAAGCCACTAATAACTGTTGATAATAAACAATAATATAACCACATATTTTTCTCCTAATTTTGTATCTTTTTCTCAAAAAAATTTATAATATTTGTTTCATTTCTTCCCAATTTTGGATCGTAAAAGTTGGTTCATGGTCTATTGGATTTTCCTCTTTTTTTGTATGATACCAGCATGTGTCAATTCCAACTAGTCTGCCCCCCTTTATATCAGAACTCAAAGAATCTCCTATGATTAAAATTTGAGATTTATCTTTAGTTTCTATTTTTTGAAAAACAATGTCAAAAAACTCTTTATTTGGTTTATTAAAACCAACTTCTTCTGATATAAAAATTTGAGAAAAATATTTTAAAAAATCTGCATTTTCTAATCTATGATATTGTTGATTTTTAGGTCCATTACTTGTGACTACAAGTTCATATTTTCCTCTTAAATATTCCAAAGCTTCTCTGGCTCCTTTTATGGGAGTTCCTGTCTTTTGAAAACTGGTTGTTAAAATTTCATCAAACTCTTTTGCTTTTTGTTTAATCCCATACTTTTCAAAAAATAAATCAAATCTTTTTGTTAACAAAACTTTTAATTCGATTTTTCCTACATTTAACATTTCCCAAAGTTCTAAATTAATTTTACAATATGTTTCGTACATTTCTTCTGTACAGTCTTGTCCAATTTGATGCATCGCTTCTTTAAAAGCAACTTTTTGGTCCTGCCCAAAATCAAACAGCGTGTCATCTAAATCTATTAAAACTGTTTTATATTTCTTCATGATTAACTCCTTTTAAATCTCATAATTTCTTAATTGTTCTATATAACCTTTTACAGAATAATCATTAATATCTTCTGGCACAAGACTGCAATATTGCATAATTTGTTTTTCTATTCCAAAGCCAAATTCCATCAAACGTTTTGCATTTTCTTCATTGGACCAAGCTGATAATGGTCGGTTTTTGCATCTTTGTTTGGCATCTTCTAATCTTTGTTTCAAACTATCCACTCCATAAGGCGCAACTCTTTGATCACAATAAGCACAAATTTTTCTCTCATACGAATTAGATTGAAAAGTTTGTTCATTTTTCCTTGACCTTTTTCCATCTAATAACTCCATTTCTTTTTCTGTTAAACCTTCTTGTTTTCCAATTTCCAAATTAATCGCATGATCATCAGTTCCGTATTTCTCAAAATACTTTTTTCTCATTTTCAAAAATTCCTCATCTTTTGAAAAATCTTCTGGAATTTTTACCATATTTCCCATATCATGCAACAAACTAACACGAATAATTGATGTTTTATCAAGCGGTTCACCATTCCAGTGGTCAATAATCAAATAAGCACATGCTGCAACCCTAAGCATGTGCATTTGCAAATGTTCTGGCAAATGATATTTGCTATAAATATCTAAAATATTCATTTCTTATTTTCTCCTTTTTTGCAATTTTATTTTAAAAAATAGAATCAACATTTCTCAAGAAAATAACACCTTCAATAACATCCATAACAGAATAAATTAAAATAGCCACACCAATTGCAATTCCTATTGTTTCTGCTTTTACCAAAACATAAATTCCACAAATAAAAATTAAAATAGCAATGATTAACGCATATTTCCATTCCTCAATTTCCAAATTTTTAAGTTTTAGAACTAAACCTAATCTCATAAAACCACTATACAAAATCCATACTCCAATAATCATTCTGAAAATAGTTCCAATTGTTTGACTATGTACAAAAGTAATAATTCCAATAATAATCGCAAGTAAACCATAAATTATTTCGTAATTATAAAAATCGTAAGTTCCTTTTGCCACAAAATAATTCACTAGCTTTATCACACCAAACACAATAAAAATACTTCCTAAAGCATACGCTACAAGTTTCATCGTAACCATTGGATTGCAAATAATTACAACCCCAATAATCGCTGTAATTACTGATGTTACAATGGAACTCCAACCAATTTTCTTTAAAAAATTTTCCATAAAATACCTCCTCTATGTTTTCTTTGTTGCCTAAAATTATATAACAAAAAAATTTTTAAATCAACATTTTTCTTTCTTTTATTACATAAAAATATCTTCAATTTCTGAAAATAGAAAAGCACCTTCTTTGATTAATTGATTGGTCCCAACTGAATTTTTAGACATCAAACTTCCGTGGCAAAGCAAAAACATCTTTCCCCTGCTCCAATGCCCAATTTGCTGTAATCAAACTACCACTTTTTTGTTTTGCTTCTACAATAATTACTTTATCAGAAAGTCCACTAATCAATCGATTACGTGCTGGAAAATGCTCTCTTTCTGGTTTTGCCTCCAAACCATATTCTGAAATTACTGCTCCACCACTTTTGATAATTCTTTCAAATACGCCTTTATTTTCAAATGGATAAATACGATTATTTTCCACAGATCCACCTAGCACAGCAACTGTTTTTCCAATTTCTGAATCCAAAGCACCTAAGTGACTATATTTATCAATTCCATTTGCCAAACCACTAATAATATTTACATTTCTGTCTGCCAATCTTTGCGCAATTCTTCGTGCCAGCTGCTTTCCTAAATCAGTTGCTTTTCTGCAACCAACCATACCTACACTATCGTCGTCTAAAATAGCTTCATTCCCTCGCACATACAAAAAAGCAGGTTTATCTTCTATCTTATGCAATTTATGTGGATACGTTTCATCTTTTATGGAAATGAGCTTAATCAACTGTTTCTCCATTACCTCTAGATGAGGTTTATATTGTTCTAAATTTCTACTTTGTAAAATTTTCAAAATTTCTGATTCTGCCAAATGGCAATTCAAAAAATCTATAAAATCTAAATTCCAAATTTCTTCTGTACTAAATTTTTCCATTAATTCCAATTTTGTCTGATTTTTAATGTCTACATTTGAAAACCAAACATCATATATTTTTTTCATATTTACCTCCTTAAATGAAAAAGGGATATATTTTTAAGAAATATATCCCCCAATTATATTTTATTTTTTATTGATTATTTTGTAATTTTGCTGCTTTTACAACATTGCATAATAGCATCGCAATTGTCATTGGACCAACTCCTCCTGGAACTGGTGTAATATAGCTTGCTTTTTTGCTTACCGTTTCAAACTCTACATCACCAACAATGGTTCCATTTTCCAAGCGATTAATTCCAACATCAATCACAACACTTCCCTCTTTTATCATATCCCCTGTGACAAAATGAGGTTTTCCTATAGCTGAAATCACAATATCAGCATTTTTAACAATTTCTTTTATTTTTTGCGTTTTGGAATGACATACTGTAATTGTCGCATTTTCTGCTAGTAAACATTGCACCATCGGTTTTCCGACAATATTGCTTCTACCCAAAATAACAGCATTTTTTCCTTCTAACTCAATTTTATATTCTTCTAGTAATTTCATAACTCCAAACGGAGTACATGAAATAAAACAATCTTCTCCAATAACAAGATTTCCAACATTAATAGGATGAAATCCATCTACATCTTTGTCAGGTCGAATGGTACGAAATGCTCGATTAATATCAATCTGTTTTGGCACTGGGCTTTGCAATAAAATTCCATGGACATTTTTGTCTTGATTTAATTTTTCAATTAAAGCAAGCAACTCTTCCTCTGTCGTTTTTTGCTCTAGCAAAAATTCTTCAAAATCAATTCCTGTTTTAATACAAGCTTTTGATTTATTCTTCACATACACTTCTGAACTACTATTTTCACCAACCATAATTACAGCAAGCTTTGGCACAATTCCTTTTTTCTTTAGTTCCTTCACTGCTTCTTTCAAATCCTGTCTTACTTTTTTTGCCAATTCTTTTCCATCTAATATTTCAGCCATTTTTTCTATTTCCTTTTACTTAAATTTATTCCAACAGTTGTTACTAATGCAACAAAAACTACACTTATGTATAAATCATCTGCTATATTTTTACCAACTTCTGGCAAAATACCAATTTCTCTTACTAAATCATCATCTTGAATATTCGTAGCAATTGGCTCTTCTGGCACTTGATTTTGTGGTTCTTCAGTAACTGGTTCCTGTACTGGTTGTTCTTGTGGAAGTTCAGGTTCTGGAGTAGGCTCTGGATCTGGAATCACTGGTTTCGTACTCCTCAAAATACCAGCTTTAATATAAGCTTCTCCACCATCATATTTAATTTTATACCAACCATTACTATATTCTGCAATAACAGTTACTTCTGTTCCAACATCTAAGCCACCAACACGATCACTTTCCACTGAATAACTAGAACGAATATTACACCTTTCCTGCACATACATTGTTTCATTTTTCTTGGTTTCAGTCGGCTTTTCTGGAACTTGTGGTTTTGTTTCATTGGTTAACGTTGTATTTTGGTTTTGTAACTCTTTAACTTCATTTTTCGCTACATTTTGAGTTTCCATTGTTGCATAACAATTGATTCCAAAAAATATTAAAATCATTCCAATAATAACTATTTTTATTCCTTTTTTCATCTTTATTTTTCCCTTCTTAAGTACGTTTAAACTACTAATTCTGCTGTTACAATTAACCTTTGTGTAGAGTAATTTTCACATGTAATAAGCGTTATTTGAGTGCTATTTTCCTGTGGTTTTAGAACGTCTAAATTGGTTGGCTCCACTGTTGTAATATCAACAATTTGATAAGTACTTTCTTGGCTTTGTGAATCAATTATTTGAAATTCATCACCTGTTTGTAGCTCCTTTAATTTTCCAAAAATCTTATCATAATTATGCCCTGCTATACAAAAATTTCCTTCTTCATTCAAATTTCCACCATATAATTTAATCACACCTTTTTCCAAAGCTTCCTCTTCTCTAGTGTCAAAAATTGAATGTTCAACTGCAAAATTATTCAGTTTTATTTTTCCAAAAATTGTATATTTTTCATACTTTGTTTCACGTGAAGACGTAGCTACAGGCACTGCTTCTTTTTCTTCCTTTTTATTAAAATTCACAAAAATAATAATTCCTACAATAATTGCCAAAATAACAATCAACCAAACAAATTTTGGTACTCTGTTCCAACTAAATTCTACATCAATTTCTTCATACGATGCGTGTCTACCAGTTCCCATAATACTACCTCCATTTTATCTTAAGAATACTAATGCTAAAATAATCATTCCAAAAATGACACGATAAATTGCAAATATTTTAAAACTACCTTTTTTCAAATATTCCAATAAAAATTTAATCACTACAATTCCAACTACAAAACTTGCCAAAACGCCAATCAAAAATGCAAAGCTGAATTCAAAAGCATCTAGACTAAAAATAACTGCTGCCAAAATAACTGGTGTTGATAACAAAAATGAATATTTAGCAGCACTTTCCCTATCAACTTTTAAAGCTCTTGCCACAGTCATAGTAATGCCTGAGCGAGAAACTCCTGGAAAAGCTGCCGCAATGGCTTGTGAAATTCCAATTAAAATCGCTTGTGTAAAAGATAGATTTTCATAATCTGTTGTCGCTTTTGATTTTTTATCAACAATATATAAAATAATTCCCATTACAATCAGTGCTACAGCAATTGCGATTATGTATAAATTGCTGCCTTGCGGAAAAATTTGATCTGATAATTTATCCAAAATTAAACTTAAAATTCCAGTTGGAATAGTGGCAATTACAATATACCAAAAAATTTTTCCTTCTGTCGATTTTTCTTTTTTTACCACTTGATTAAATCCACCTTTAATTAGCCCAATCCAATCTTTAATAAAAAATAGCGAAATTGCAAGCAAAGTTCCAAAATGCAAAGCAATGTCAAATGATTCTGGAATTTCGCTCCATTTAAAAATCCATGGAAATATCACCAAATGTGCTGAACTCGACACAGGCAACAGTTCTGTCAATCCTTGAATAATTCCTAAAATTAATGCTTGTATGATTGTCATTTTACATCTTCCTTTCTATACTATAAATGGTATCTCGAATATATTCGGCAGCACTAATTGGCGCACATTTTCCTGGCAATGCTAATGCCCAAATTGTTTTGATATTTTTAAGCTTGGCATATTCAAAATCAATCCCACCTGGATTAGATGCCAAATCAATCAAAAGTACATCTTTTTTTACCAAATCTAGTCTTTTTTGATCTAAGATTTGAACTGGTACGTTATTGAAAATAATATCAAATTGATTTAGCGTTTGGTCCAATTCATTCAAATGAACTGGTGTATAACCATATGCCTTAATGTATGCCAAATCTTCATTTTTTCTTGCTTCGCAAAATACATTTGCTCCAATTCCTTGCAACATTTTAGAAATGACTTTCCCAATTCTGCCAAATCCCATTACAAGAATATTAGAACCAGAAAGTGTCTTTGGATATTCTTCCATCGCAATTTGAATAGCGCCTTCTGCTGTTGCAATTGCATTTAAAATCGCATATTCTTCGATTTCTAAAAAGTCATAAGTTTCAATTTCTTTGTCATTTTTCAAATCTTCTGGAATTTTCCCAGCCATGAATTTTTTACCTTTTAAATTTTTTTGTAACTCTTCTAATGTCAAGTTCTCGCTACTTAGTGGCATATTCACCTGGCTTCCACCTTTTGACAATGGAATGGAACTAATGATGATTTCCGAATTTGAAATCGCTTCCTGTAAAGAAGCACATCTCAAACTTTTCAATTCTTCTGCTTTTTCCAAAGCATATGTGCAAACTGTATAATCATCTTTTTGTAACATTTTTGCAAGATTAACAAGACGCATATCGCCACCAATAATAGCAAATTTATTTTTCATAAAATCAATCCTTCCCCTATATTTTATTTCTTTTAAATATATGAAAAGTAATTTGTTTTATTCCTTAACCAGAGCCCAATTCTTTTTGATTTTCTTGGTCTTTTGGCTCTTCTTTTTGTAATTTACTTTGAATGATTTGATCAACTTTCTTTTCTGTTTTTAATTTTAATGTATTTTCACTAATATCCCTTACCAAAACATTGGTTGATTCCAAATAAGCTCTTGCTTTTTTTTCCAAAGATAAAGTATTTTTCTTGTCATCATCTTCTAACTGTTCTTCATCATTTGGAGCCTCATTTTCCATTTTCACAGAAACCGTGATATGCTCACGAATTTTCTCAAAAACTTTTTCTTTATTGGCCAATTCCAAGAGTTCTGGCTCAATTTCAATTGCCTTATTCAAAAAATGAATGGCAATATCTTTTTCACCTTTTTGTACATAAATTTTTGCCAATTGATAGTAAGCTTTTGACTCCAATTCACCATACAAACTATGCTCAAAATATTTTTCTGCAACATCCAAATCTCCTTGAATAAAAGCAATTTGCCCTAAACTATACTGTGCTCCATAAGCTCTATGGTTAATCTCAGCTGCTTTTTCATACATTTCTTTTGCCA
>CATLEX010000068.1 GCA_949927455.1 uncultured Clostridia bacterium | reverse complement strand
CACATATAACAATTTCAACAAAACAATTGACATAATATTAAAAAATATGTTACAATGTTAATAATAGTAATATTATTGCTATTTATCGTATAAATGTAACCTGCACCTATATAATTAAAGGTGTGTAACCCAAAATGATTTTCTGATGGAAATATGCAGAAGAACATTGACAACCGAATAAGGAGGAAAAAAATGAAGAAAAAGAAAAATGTGTTGTTGGCAATAATTATCATTATGTTATCAATAATATTTTTTCCAATAACACAGACAACAGCAGCAACTAACTCAATGCAGTTTGCAACAGCGGGGATTTCTAAAGTTGTAGCAGAGTATTTATTTGTTCCACGGCTCTCAGAAACAAAAGTAACATTGAATGTAGGTGAAACAAAGGAAATAAAATTGATTTCACCATACTATGAATTGAAAAAAGTAACAACAACTAATAAGGAACATGTTGGTGTTTTTGGTAAGAAACCAGTTAAAAAGACAGTAATGATTAAGGGCAAAGATGCTGGTTATACTGAAACAGTGAAAATGTATGTTGAGGTAAAAAAGTCTGTTTGGAAAAAATATAAAAAGTTTTTGAAAGGCAGAAAAGTTACTTTAAAATGCAAAGTGAAGGTTATTACTAAAGAAGGGTCAGAGGAAGAAGTAGAAGCTGAGCAGGAACCAGAAGTACAACAAACAGAGCCAGAAGAGCAAGTACTTGAGAAATATGACAGTTCACAATGGAAGCCTGATAAAACGTTATTTGTGTATAATGGCAAAAAACAGAGACCAACTCTTGTAGGAGTGCCTGCTGATGTAAAGCTGAACTATTCATCTGATGGAGAGATTGTTGTAGGGGAATATATGTTAACAATTTCATTTGAAGTTCCTAAAACTCATGAGCCGATTAAACCAATGCAGGTTAAATACTCTATTGTAAGTAGATCAATAGAATATGGATATACAGGAGGCTATGTTAGCACAGGAGACAATAGTAATGTAAATAAACCGGCAGAGAAACCAAGTAGGCCAGAAGAACAGCCAAGTCAGCCTGAACATATTTGTACCTGGACAGAGTGGGAAGCAAAAGATCGAACTTTTGAAATTAGGAGATGTTCTGTATGTCGCAAGGAAGAAATAAGAAAGCATTTATTTCAAATCAAAACTTCGTTTGAAAAGTTGGATGATATGCAGCACTCAGTTAAGAAAAAGTATGTTTGCGATATGTGTGAAAAAGAGTATGAAGATACTTTAACTGAAGCCCATAAAAAAACTAAGTGGCATTATGTTGGAGAAGATTTAGATTCAGAAGGATGTGAAAATTGCGATTACGTAAAAACACGTGAGCATCAGCATGAAGAGGCTTCTGCAGACGTACAGTATACTTTTAAGGTTTCAAATAATGATGGTACACATGAGTTAGAAGGTTCATATATTTGTAATCTTTGTGGAGAAACAGTTTCAGTGAGTAAAAATGAAGAGTGTGATTTTGAAGAAACTCGGAAGATGACAGATGAAATGCATAATATGAGAAATATTCATATTGTATTGAAAGATTGCAAGGTGTGTGCATATCATAGGGAAGACGAAGAGAGCTGTTTGTCAGATGGGGTAACATTTTATTTTAGATATCTTAGTCAAATTTATACAGCAGAGACTTGTACTATTTGCAAATATCGATGTAATCAAAAACCACATTTTGATCATGAGTTTGGTAAATGGACATACTATGATAAAGATACACATAGAAGAGAGTGTCCATGCACAGATGCAAGAGAAGAAGAAGCACATCAGTATGGAGAGTATGATCCTACGTTAGGTGGTTTTTACTGCCCAGTATGCGATTATACTGAGATTGTGGAAGCACATGATCATGGGCATGGGTTCGCAGGAAAATGGGGAGATAAAAATCTCATGTTTGATGTAGTAATGAACAAAGAAGCATATGCTGAATTGGTTAATATGTCCCCGATTAGAAATCCAGAACCATCATTAGAGACATATTGTTCGAGGTTGGATTTCCAATGCAACACATGTGGAGTACCTTACTCGGCTTACATGCGCCATGAATTTAAAGATGGGGTATGTGTGTGTGGTGTAATTGAAGCAAGTGCTACTATGTTGGTAATTACTGAACCAACGGAGATCATTCAGGCAGAAGTTATAAGTGGAGGAGCAATAGCAGCAAACTAAAGAAAGTTAAATCGTTTTTGGGGGATTAGTATATTTTTATGCTAATCAAGAGCCTGTTAGCTAAGTGAAAACTTAGTTAGCAGGCTTTTTTGTGTATTATTTATTATTTAAACTGGAGTTTTTTCTCCATTTTCTATCATTTCATCAATTAATTTTGTGATTACTTTTCGTTCGTCATAAGGGTACTTTACACCATTTTTTTCTAGATATAAATCGTGACCAAGTCCTGGAATAACGATAATGTCTCCAGGTTTTGCAATGGAAATAGCATAACGAATACCTTCTGTTCGATCAACAATAATTTTATAAGGTTTACCAGTTGGAATAATTCCGAACTTCGATTTCTTTTAGAATTTTTAAAGGATCTTCAGTACGAACTTGGTCAGACATAAGAACTGTAAAATCAGCAAGCCTTCCAGAAATCTCTCCCATAATTGGTCGTTTAGCACTATCACGGTCACCACCTACACCCCAAGCACAGATTACTTTTCCTTTTGCATAGCTATTGACAGCAATTAAAATGCTTTCCAAGCTAGAAGGGGTATGGGCATAATCAATCATAATTGTAAGCCCCAATTTATTTGGAACAAGTTCACTTCTACCAAGTACTTTCAAATCTTTTAAACCAGTTTTAATATCGTTGGCTGTGACATCAAAATAAGAAGCAGCTGTAATAGCGCCTAATGCGTTGTAAACACTAAATTTTCCGGGAATAGCAGCTTCAATTCTTTCTTTTTTTTGGTGGTAGTCAATCGTAAAATCAATACAAGAATCAGTGATAATTACATCATTACTATCTGCTTGAATATCGGATAAATTTTCAATTCCAAATGTTCGGATTATTTTTTCTGGTAATAAATTTTTAATGGTTTTTACTTTTTCGTCGTCATTGTTGATAACGCCACATTTTGCCATTTTTAAAAGTTGCAATTTGCAATTAAAATAATCTTCCATATTTGGATGCTCTTTTGGACTAATGTGGTCTTCACTTAAGTTTGTAAAAACGCCAATATCGAAGTCACAACCAGTAATACGCTCCATTTTTGTGGCTTGTGAAGAAACTTCAATAATTGCAATATCTGTTTTTTGTTCTACCATTTGACTCAAATATTTTTGAATTTCAATACTCTCAGGAGTTGTTCTATCAGTATCTTCTATTTTTTCACCATTAATATAAACGGCAATACTTCCAATTAATCCGAACTTTAAAACCATGAGCTTCTAAAATGGATTTAATCATAAAAGTAGTTGTCGTTTTTCCTTTGGTTCCAGTTACACCAATTAATTTTAATTTTTGAGAAGGATGATTGTAAAATTCGCAAGCAGTTTGTGCCAAAGCTTTTCTTGTATTTTCTACTGAAATTATCGGAATTTCTGAACTGATTTTTAAAGAATGAATGTCTACATCTGGCTCAACAATAATAGCTTTTGCACCATTTTGGATGGCAGAGGGAATAAATTCAACTCCATTTTTGGAAAATCCATTGATGGCAACAAATAATCCACCTTCTTTTATTTTTCGTGAGTCAGAATGAATATTTGTGATATCTAAATCTAGGTTACCAATTGTATTTTTCACATCGACTGAAACGATGAGTTTGCTTAATTTCATAAAATTAATTTCCTTTCGTGTTAGTTTTTTGTCATTATATATCTAATAAAGTAATTTGTAAAGTGGAGGAAAATTAATTTTAGAAAATACTTGAAACCTTATGTAAAACATGATACAATATTAGAAATTTTTGAAGGAGAAAAAGATGGCAAAGCCAAATTTAATTACATTGACAGGGCCTTCGTGTTCACGGAAAAAGTGCAATTATGCAAGTTGTTAAGCAAGTCAATTCAGAATGTAAAATTTTACCCAAATATACAACACGTGAGGCGAGAACAAATGATGATGAAGGAATTATTGCAGTAAAAGAACTTCCTGAAGAATGTGAATATCGTTATATACAGTATGACAAAGAGTATGGTTTATCTCCTAGAATGCTTGCAGAATATAAAAAAAGTGGAAAAATACCAGTAACGATTATTAACAACCCAGGAGTGCTGAAACAATTGCGAAGTAAATTTGGAAATAGTATGAAATCGTATTTTGTGCATAGAAGAAAGCCAAGCCGAGGTGAATTTACAGAGATTTATTTAAGAGAGCGAGGAGGGGTTCCAGATCCAAGTGTAATTGAAAAAAGATATCAAACGGCTTTGGAAATTTATAGAATGTATCCCAATGAGATTATGTTATTTGACAATATTATTTTTAATGTGGGTGATGGTTTTGATGAGGTAAAAGAAATTTTGCATCAAATTTTTGAGCAACCAGTACAACCAAGAAATTTACGAGGTAACAAAATTTATGTTGTGGCAGGAAGTCCTGGTTCTGGAAAGAAAATTTTAATTCAAGGAGCAAATGATGTAGGATGTTTGCAAGTTTCTAAACACGCAGATAGGCAAAGAAATTCAAATGATGGTAC
This sequence comes from uncultured Clostridia bacterium, assembly GCA_949927455.1. GTDB lineage: Bacteria > Bacillota > Clostridia > TANB77 > CAG-508 > Scatovivens. The sequence goes on along the minus strand of CATLEX010000068.1, from coordinate 3,913 downwards.
AGAAATGATTTGCAAAGGAGAAGAAGGGTATAACTTAGAAAATTGTAAATTGAGATATAAGCGATTTGAAACTGAATATGGAATTGATACAGATAAAATGTGGGAAAATCTGATTATTGGCGATAAACCACAGTTACTTATTTGTAGTGATATAGACACATTACGAAAATTAAAAGAGGAATTTGGAGAAGCAATTGTTTCGATTTATGTCCATTCTGATATGACGCCAGAAGAATGGGCTCAAAGGAATAATCTACAAGGAAATAATTTGGATTATATTGAAAGTAGGATGTCAGATTATGATTCTGCGTTTGAAAATTATGCAAAATATTTTAGTGAGTATGATAAATCATTTATTTATGCAGGAGATACTAGGGAGCTTATGAAACAGTTTGCAGGAGTGCTTGGAATTCCTTGTAAATCAGCAGAAGTAAACAAAGGAAAGTCGATAGAATAATGGAAAAAATTGAAGTTTTAAATGAAAAGGGAGAAAAAACAGGAGAAGTTGTGTCCAGAGAGGAAGTACATCGACTAGGATTATGGCATAAAACAGTACATATCTGGATTGTGAATGGAAAAAATGAGGTTTTATTGCAAAAAAGATGTGCCCAAAAAGAAACAAATCCGAATAAATGGACAACAGCTACATCTGGTCATTTATCAGTAGGAGATTCAAGCATGGAAGGCGCCATACGCGAATTGGGTGAAGAAATTGGTTTGCAAGTAGAAGAAAATGAATTGCAATATTTGTTTACAGTAAAGGATTGTGCGGTTGTGGAGAATTCTGAAAAACGTATCATAGAAAACGAATTAGTAGATGTTTATTTGATAAAAAAAGATATAAATATAACGAAATTAAAATTACAAGAGGAAGAAGTAGCAAGTGTAAAATGGTTTTCCTATGAAGAATTTAAAAAAATGGTTTTAGAAAACGACGAAAATTTAGTGCAACATAAAGAAATGCAAATGAAAATTTTAGAGATTTTGGGAATTTGAAGCTGAAAATCCGATTTAAAATTAATCGGATTTTTTTGTATCATTTTTTAAATTTCTTGAAAAAAAATCCCAATCATGATACAATAAGTAAAATAAAAATAATAATTTATTTTTGCTGAAATAGAATAATCATAGAAAGAAGGTAAAATATGATTAAAATAAATGAGAATTTTTTAGAATTGCAAGATAGTTATTTGTTTTCTACCATAGCTAAAAAAGTGGCAGATTTTCAAAGTAAAAATCCAGACAAAAAAATTATTAAATTGGGGATTGGTGATGTCACAAGACCAATTGTACCAGCAGTAGTTAATGCAATGAAAAATGCAGTAGATGAAGAAGGAAAGCAAGAAACTTTTCGTGGCTATGGTCCAGAACAAGGATATGAATTTTTGCGAGAGAAAATCGTTCAATTTGATTATCAAAAGCGTGGCGTGGAAATTGCGCCAGATGAAATTTTTGTATCAGATGGTGCCAAATGTGATTGCGGAAATATTGGCGATATTTTGGGAATGGATAATATTGTTGCTATTACAGATCCTGTGTATCCTGTTTATTTAGACACAAATGTGATGGCAGGAAGAGCAGGAAAATACAATTCAGGAAAAGGTGCTTATGAGAAAATTGTTTATATGCCAGCGACTGCAGAAAATGGATTTGTACCAAGTTTTCCAGAAAAAGTGCCAGATATGATTTATTTATGTTTGCCAAATAACCCAACAGGAACAACTTTGACGAAATCGCAGTTACAAAAATGGGTAGATTATGCGAAGCAAAATAAAGCAATTATTTTGTTTGATAGTGCGTATGAAGCATTTATTAGCGAGGAGAACGTGCCACACACGATTTATGAAATGGAAGGGGCAAAAGAAGTTGCAATTGAATTTAGAAGTTTCTCAAAAACAGCAGGATTTACAGGAATTCGTTGTGCCTATACAGTTGTCCCAAAAGAGTTAAAAGGGTTTACAAAATCAGGTGAAGAAATTTCATTAAATCGTTTGTGGAATAGGCGTCATGGAACGAAATTTAATGGTGTATCTTATCCAGTACAACGTGCAGCAGAGGCAGTATATTCAGAAGAAGGACAAAAACAAATTAGGGAAAATATTGTGTATTATATGGAAAATGCAAAAATTATCAAAGAGGGATTGCAAGAGGCAGGTTATACGGTGTTTGGTGGTGTAAATGCACCTTATATTTGGCTAAAAGTACCAGATAAAATGACTTCTTGGGAGTTTTTTGATGTTTTGTTAAACAAAGCCAATGTTGTAGGAACGCCAGGAGTAGGTTTTGGACCAAGTGGCGAAGGATATTTTCGTTTAACAGCTTTTGGAACGAGAGAAAATACACTTAAGGCAATAGAAAGAATTAAGTTAGCTGTTCAGATGTAGTGATTTATAGATAACTACTTATTAAAAAGCTATTTCTGATAAACCAAAGAGCTTTACAGTTAACTAAAATTGAAATGTGATATAATAAAAGATAGAGTTGTTTTAAGAAATAATCTTAATTTTGAAGTGAGATTATTTCTTTTTTTAGTATAAAACCCCCTAAATTTGGAAATAATTAAGTTATCTTAAAAAATTAAAGTTTTATTTTAATTTTTACTTATTTTCAAAAGGGGGTTTTCAGTTTGATTAACAAAGTTGAAATCAGTAATGTAAACACCTCTAAATTAAAAGTATTAACAAATGCAGAAAACAAAGAATTATTCAAACGAATGAAAGAAGGAGATGAAACGGCAAGAGAAAAAATAATTTCTGGAAATTTAAGATTAGTATTAAGTGTAATTCAAAGATTTGGAGGACGTCGGAGAAAATGCTGACGATTTATTTCAAGTAGGTTGTGTAGGTTTGATTAAAGCAATTGACAATTTTGATGTGACATTAGATATTCAGTTAAGTACGTATGCTGTTCCTATGATTATTGGAGAAATTCGTAGGTATTTGAGAGATAATAATATGGTGCGTGTGAGTCGTTCTGTGAGAGATTTGGCGTATAAGGTATTGCAAGTCAAAGAAAAAATTACAAAAGAAACTGGCAAAGAGCCAAACGTTGACGAAATTGCGAAAGCATTGGAAGTGGAAAGAGAAGAAGTTGTTATGAGTTTGGATGCTATTCAAGATCCGCTTTCGCTTCAAGAACCAGTTTATAATGACGGAAGTGATAGTATTTATTTGATGGACCAAGTCAAAGACAAAAAAAATACAGATGAAATGTGGGCTGAAAATATTACAATCGTAGAAGCATTGAAAAAATTAAATGAAAAAGAACAAATGATTATTAATAAACGTTTTTTTGCAGGAAGAACACAAATGGAAGTGGCAGAGGAAATTGGAATTTCGCAGGCGCAAGTGTCTCGTTTAGAGAAAACGGCAATTGACCATATGCGAAGATTGTATAAATAAAAATAAGAGGAAGAGATTTCCTCTTGATTTTTTTATTACAAATCTGTAACAATGATTACAATTAGGTAACATTTATTGACATAACAATTAAAGTGTTGTATATTATAAAAACAACTAATTAATTGTTAAAACGAGAGGGAGGAAAATAAATGGAATATAAGTTAGAGTTTATGAAAAGAGAGAGAAAAGGTATCACATTGGTAGCATTAGTTGTAACAGTAATTGTGCTTTTAATTTTAGCAGGGGTATCAATTAATTTGGTAGCAGGAAGTAATGGAATTTTGAATAGAGCGACAAAAGCAGTAGATGTTACAAATATGGCAAAAATAAAGGAAGACATTGAGCTAAAAATTGCAGAAATGCAAATGGACTATTATAGTGATAATAGTTTACGAAATCAGTATGCGAACGTAAATGAATATATAAAGGCAGAGTTAGAAAAAGGAGTAGAACTTCCAAACGGAGCAGAAATTTCATGTGATACAACTGGAAAATTGAGTTACGAAGGGGTA
>CATLEX010000067.1 GCA_949927455.1 uncultured Clostridia bacterium | reverse complement strand
TTAATTAGCACTATTTGATTAAAGCATTTACTTTTTTTCATTTAATTGACCTCTTAAATCATTTTATCTTTCTTTCTATTTTAATATATTTTACCATAAATTGCAAGAGTTTTTTAGTAAATTTTTAATAAAAATAAATTAGCACTTAGCTTGATACAACTCTTTCAAAATGGCGATTTCCTTTGCATAACCATCTAATTCATTTGGAGTCTCCAGAAAAAATGGTAAATCTTTCAATTTAGGATGATTAATTATTTTTTCAAAAGTCTGTATTCCTAAAGTACCTTCCCCAATTTTTTGATGTCTATCTTTATGTGCTCCCATTGGGTTCATACTGTCATTCAAATGAATTGCCTTTAAGTTTTTCACCCCAATGATGTTGTCAAACTCTTCCAAAACACCATCCAAATCGCTAACAATATCATAGCCCGCATCAGAAACATGACATGTATCCAAACATACACCTAATTTTTCTTTTAACTTCACACCATCCATAATTTGCTTAATTTCCTCAAATTTGCTACCAATCTCACTCCCTTTTCCAGCCATTGTTTCTAGCAAAACAGTTGTCGTCTGTTCAGGTTCTAAAACTGTATTTAGTGCATCAATAATATACTGAATTCCAACTTCCACACCTTGTCCTACATGACTTCCTGGATGAAAATTATACAAATTATGTGGCGTATATTCCATTCTTTCCAAATCATCTTTCATTGTGTTAATAGCAAATTTACGAATATCTGGCTTATCTGAGCAGCAATTAAGCGTATACGGTGCATGTGCCAAAATCACATCAATTTTATATTCCTTGCAAACTTTATGAAATTCTGCAATATCGCTTTCGTCAATTACTTTTGCCGCTCCTCCTCTTGGATTTCTCGTAAAAAACTGAAACGTATTTGCACCAATGGAATGCGCCACTTCTGCCATATTTTTATAACCTTTGCCACTTGATAAATGGCATCCTATTTTAAACATCAAAATTCACCTCATCAAATTCATCATCAATATAACTTGTAGTCGTCTCAGTCATTGCTGAATTAATTGCTTCTGTGCCATATAAATCAATCACAGTTTGTAAATCATTTGAAAATTCTTTTAGCATAACCATTTTGATGCTTACATCTCTTGCTTGATAATACTCGTCAATAATTGCTTTCAAACGAATAATAAATCCTAGTTCTGGCTTCATTAATTCTTGATTTTTGCTCGCACGATTAACCAACATTTCCTTAATCAGCACAATATCCTCATTGCTGGCACACATAATTCTCTGGAACATTTTATATGGATCATAATAATTCAAAATCGCTTTTTCCATACATTCCGAATCAAAACGGTCGTAAAAAACTTCCATACGCATAGGAATGCATTTGAAAATATCATCCGCCTTTTCCTCATACATTTTTTGTTCCAACTTACAATTTAGCTTGTTAAAATATTGCAAAATTTCGTCCATATCCTCGCCAACATCAATTCCTATTCTGGTCAATTCTTCATCAATATTGTTACAATATTCTGATGTTTCTGCAACTTGATCCATACCATCTATAAAGATTTCCTTTATGGTTGACATATCATAATTAATCAAACCACGTTTACTAAAATAGCTAAAATAAGCAAATAATTTCACAACTTCAATCAACTTCAAATTACCTTCTTTAATATCTGTCAAAACTTCTTCTATTACACCTGGAAATTGGTCATCTGAAATTTTCCAATATTCTTCTGTCAAAAGCCTTTTGTAACCCGGCAATTTCTCGGTATCAATGGTTTTGATGATATTTTCCATATCGTCTTTAAAAAGTCGCATATCAAAAATTCTAGTTCTGACATACACTTCAATAAATTTGAAAAAACGATAATCCGATTTAAAATTGAAATAATAATTGTTATCAAATTCTTTAATATAATATTGTCTGTTATCCATCAAAACTCTTGAAGAAACTAAAATCGCCTTATATTCTTCATTGCTACCTATGTTAATAAATTTATCTTTTGTAATTTTACCTGATTTAATTTCAAAAGAAACTGCAATCGTAAAAATCAGCATGGTTTGCAAAACGCGTAAATTCGTGTTGGGATAAGCCTTGTTAACATTATCAAAAACCTTCTGAAAATCGTTTAGCGCGTGCTTCAAAATTCTCAAATTTCGTGTGCCAGACTTCATAAAAGTATTAGTAATTAAATTCGTATGCTGGCGCAAAAACGTAATTAAATCTTTGTTATTTTCATAGCGCATCAAAATTCCATTAATAATATAATTGAATTTTGGTGCATATTCAAACGTCTCTCCAATTAACTTTTCCTTAATTCTCTCGTAATCATTTGCCTTATCAAAAACATATTCAATCTTGTCCGCAATCTTCTCAACCATTGGCTTATCTGTTTGCAACAAATTCCCTTCTTTGTCCAAAAGATAAGTAGCAATAAATGTCTTCATTTCCAAATTAGAACTTTTTAATTTTGTAGAAAGTTCCTTTTCATTACAAATAATAATCGTTTTGATGTGGTCATGTTCTACAAAATTATTGATATAACCCAAAATATCAATAACATCAACATTGGCTCTTTCCAAATCATCAAAACACAAAATTTTGTTATTTGTTGCAAAAAACTCACCATAATCAATTTTTTCTCCATTTTTCGTTACACCAAAAAAGTTGGCCATATCCAAACCCGTTTTGGCATATTCTGGAATAGTTGTCTGCCCATGTGTATCCATGTATTTTTTCAAATTTTTATCCATCAACTGCGTTGTTTCAATAAAAATTTTCTTGCTAATATCCTCCAAATTTGAAATTCCATAAAGTGACATATAAATCGTTGTATATTTGCGTCCATTTAGTTGCAACGACTCGATTTTATTGCGAATTTTATTATTCCAAAAATGCGTTTTTCCGCTTCCCCATTCACCATTAATCATAATGGCATAGTCGGTATAATCTGCTCTTACATAATCTAAAATACTTTCTATTAATTCTTCCATTGGTTCTCCTTTTTTTCCCTTGTATTCTATGTATTATTTTTTCTTTTTTTACATCTTTTATTTGTATTTTATAACATATTTTTTTAATTTTCAAGGAAATTTATAAATAAAATAAAAAACAAAAGCACACAACTGCTTTTGCTTTCAAAAATCATTTACAAAAAATATGTTTTCCAATTGTTAAAACTTGTGGTCTGCTCCAAATCCAAGCAGACGTTGCCGTGTTTGGATTAAAGTAATAAATACAACCAGAAGTTGGATCCCAACCATTAATTGCATCTTGTGCTGCTTTTTTACTATTATCATCAAAACCAAGATTGATTTGCCCATCAGCAACACACGTATAAGCACCAGACTGATAAATCACACCAGAAATCGAATTTGGAAATCTTGAATCTGAAACACGGTTCATAACACTTGCTGCAACAGCAACCATTCCAACATATGGTTCACCTCTTGCTTCTCCATAAACCAAATGACTCAGCAAATTCAAATCATTATTATTACTGGAACTTCCTCCTCCTTGAGATCCTCCCGAATTAATGCCAAGTGCCTGCAAAGTTTGACTACCTGCAATTCCATCTGCTGTCAATCCATTGCTTGATTGAAACTTTTTCACAGCTTCATAAGTCCCAGAACCATAAACTCCGTCTACACTTCCATTATAATATCCCCAATCTTTTAATTTTGTTTGAATTTGTTTTACTTCCTCTCCACTAGAACCATATTGCGATATTGCATAAGCAATCGGAATTCTAGAATAAATTACATATAAACTTATACACAATAAAATTCCTAAAATAAAATACTTTTTTCCCATATCTTCCTCCATCTTTTCACCTATTTTTTCCAATTTAAAAAAACTTATGCATTTTATTTCTAAAATAATTACAAAAAAATAGATTTTTTTGTAAAATTTTGTTGCTATTTTTTTTTTTTATCTGTATAATGGAAATAGAATATTTAAAAGGAGTAAAAAAATGGACTTTACGAAAGATATTAGATTTGATTGTAACCCAACTACAAACCAAGATGTAATCATTACATACCATGGTTTTTTAAGCAACTCCGAAAATCTTACTATTGTTTATGGCTTTAGTGAAAATTGGGAAAATACAACTGAAACAAATATGTCAAAAACACAAGATGGCTTTGTTGCCAAAATCAAAATGCTTAATTTTGACACATTTAATTTTTGTTTTCGAAACTCCAATTATAAGTGGGACAATAACAGCAATTGTAATTATATTTCTTCTATTCTACCAGCTGTTTGTAAAGAAGAAAAAGTTGCTCCAAAATTTGATATCGATGGTTTAATTGAGGAAATTTTACAACCACTTGTCTTGACTGATTCAATTGAGCAAATTCAAGAAAATACTCCGTTCCAAATTTCCAGTAAACCAATCGATTTAGGTGAAGAAATTGGTAATATTTTATCACAAATTAAGGATACTTCTTCTACTGAAACCTTAAAAGAATATTCTACTTTAGAAGAAATTCTTTCTTGTGAGATTATTTCACAGCAGCCAATCGAAGCATTGGAAAAAGAAAAAAGTTCTTTATCAAAAGAAGATTACGCTTTTGCTTTATATATAAATGATTATTTTAAAAAGATATTTGACAAAATAGATACCGAATTTGCAAAAGAAACAGAAGAAAATGAACTTCCAATTACATCTAATGTAGAAACACTTGAAAATTCTCTTGTTCCTTTAGAAGAAAATCACTTTATCGTAAGTCCTCGAAAACTAGGAAAATTTTACTCTTTTCGAAAAAGAATTAAACTTGCATTTTATAAAGCTTTAGTAAAAATTCCAAAAATGATTTTCGGCACAGAAAAAGATACTAATTTTTAAATCATAAAACGGACTGTAAAAAGTCTACTTTATTTAATAAGAGCGAGCGAAATTTTGGGCATTGTCCAAAATTTCTCACGCAATATATACACTTTTTACAGCCCTATTTTATTACATACCAATTTTTTTCATAAATTGTTTACCTTTTTTAACCATCTTTTTCTTACTGTTGTCAATTCCTTCTGAATATGCCATCATCGCACCTGCAGTAATTAAACTTCCTATCATTAACCCTTTTGTAAATTTCATATTTTTTCCCTCCTTATGATTTATTATTTTCTTTTTTCTCCAATCTATACTGTCTAAAAAATGCCAAAATTTGAAGTATTGCTATTAAAATCAAAAAAAATCCAAAGTATCTTTTCAAATTTTGATTATCAACTTTAAATGATAACAAGCTTCCGACAAATCGCCCCTATCACACCAAAAAACATAACCTGTTTTGCTACTTTATAATCAATTGTTTTACGTTTCATATTCATCCAAATAGCCACTATTGATGTTGGTATGAAAAACACCAGATTAACACCTTGCACTTTATGTTGTTCTATGGAAGTAAATAAATTCAATAATAAAATCAAAATCGTCCCACCACCCATGCCAAGTGAAGCAACAATTCCTGAAATAAGCCCAAAAAGAATTTGTTTCATATCATTTTGACTCCTGCATAAATTAAAAATAAAATAAATGAAATTTGTAAAAATTTTTTTCCTGATTTAAACAAAATTTTAGAACCAATATAACTACCGATAATTCCTCCAAAAGCACATTTTAGAGAAATTCCCCAATCAATATAATTTTGCCCTAAATAAAAGCAACCGACTTGTAAAAACTAATAAAAATATACAAAAAATTGTAGTAGCTCTTGCTTTGACTTCTTCCATTTTCAAAATGGAACTCATATATGGAACAAGCAGCAGTCCTCCTCCAGCACTAAAAAACCCACTTACCATTCCTGCCAAAAATCCAATTAACATGTTTTTCCAAAAATTTTTATTTTTCATATGATTAGCTTTTACAAAAAAAAGAATTTTTATACAAAAATAGAAGAGCTTACATATCAAGCCCTTCTTCCGTTCACACCCTCACTATTAGGATGTAAACAATAACTTGTAGCCGGTCTTTTCAAGATATTCCTCAGAAATTTTCGTTTGCAAATCTTCTGGAATATCCTTTAAAAGTCGAATAGCGTCATCTCCATCTGGCATAATCTGCCATCCAACTGTTTGGGGCACATCATACTTAACAAAGAGTTGTACGGCTACTAACATTAAATTTCCCATTCTGTAAAAACCTCCCTTGTTTATGATTATATTATATCAAATTTACATAAATTTGTCAATAGGATTAAAATCTGCTTTACTATGTGAAAAATAAATTTTTAGCACAAAAAAAGCTTTCCTGCTGGAACTCAGGAAAGCTTTTTTTATTTACTTGCTCAAGTACTCGCAGGTATTCTTTACGAGTATTTGAGCATCTTCTTTCGTAATATAACATCCTCGCTTCATCCAAGAAGTCAGATCATCAGTCACTCCCTTTAAAATTTCATACTTTTGGAGCAACATTTGAATATTGGGAGAATATAACATTTCTTCTCCCTCATGAAGCTCACAAATGGGCGAACACATTGCTGCAATTACGATAGCAATAAGCTCTTTTTTTTCTATTTTGTCCTCTTTTATATTAAACATTCTTGTTAGAGGACAAATCTGATATAAAGGGTCCAAAATTTCAACAAACTCTTCATTTACCAGTTTCAACTTTCTTCTTCCCTCCTTTGGAAAAGGAAACATATTCCAGAATGAATGCTTCCTAGTTGATAATTATATTGTACTATATTTACATAATTTTGTCAACGCAAATACCTATCTATATTTAACTTTTTTTCAAATCTAGTCTTCAAAACTACGAGTGTTTTTCAACAATTTTAAGCTAATTATCTAGGCAATTTTCATCTTTTACATAGTATTTTATGCCTAACATCTCATCTGGCAAATATTGTTGTTCACACCAATGTCCTGGAAAATCATGTGGATATTTATACCCTTCTCCATATCCAAATTGTTGCATTCCGCTTGCCGCTGCATTTCGTATGTGCATTGGAATTCTCCCTGTATCTTTGTTTTGTACATCTTCCAAAGCTCGATTAATTCCTAAATAGGTTGCATTTGACTTTTTTGAAATCGCAACATATGTCGCCGCTTCTGCCAAAATTAATTTTGCCTCTGGCATACCAACCATTCTAACAGCCTCCATAGCAGAAGTTGCAACTACTAATGCATTTGGATTTGCCATTCCAACATCTTCTGCGCTACAAATGACAATTCTTCTTGCTAAAAAAACTGGATCTTCTCCTGCATTTAAAGCACGCGCCAAATAAAAAATTGCTGCATCTGGGTCACTTCCACGCATAGATTTTATCATGGCACTAATATTATCATAATGACTATCTCCTTTTTTATCAAACATCGCTTTTTTCGTATTCATACTTTGGCTTGCAATTTCGTCCGTAATTTCAATCTCACCATTACTATTCATTTTAGTTGTCAAAACTGCAACTTCTAGCCCATTTAAAGCTGTTCTAACATCTCCATTTGAAATCTCTGCAATCGTATCAATTGTATCTTCTGAAATTTTAATATTGTATTCTCCCAATCCATCTTTTCTTGTAAGCGCATTTTTTAAAACCTGTACAATATTTTCCTTCTTCAAAGGCTCTAATTTAATGACCATAGAACGCGAAATCAAAGCTTTATTTACTTCAAAATAAGGATTTTCAGTCGTTGCACCAATCAAAATAATGGTTCCGTCTTCTACATATGGAAGTAGTGCATCTTGTTGCAATTTATTAAAACGATGAATTTCATCAATAAATAAAATACATTTTCCACTTGGATTTAAAAGCGGATTATCTGCCTCCTCTACTGCATTTTTGATATCTGCAACTCCAGATGTTACAGCATTAATTTTCGCAAATTTATATTTTGTTGTTTCACTAATGACTTTAGCAAGTGAAGTTTTTCCACAACCTGGTGGTCCCCATAAAATAATACTTGACAATCTGTCAGCCTGAATCGTTCGATATAACAATTTATCTTTGCCAACAATATGTTCTTGTCCCACAAATTCCTCCAACGTTTTTGGACGTATACGATAGGCTAAAGGCTCTTTTAAATCCATAATTTTCTCCTTATTTTGATAAAAATTTTAATCCTTGACGAATGATATCTTCAATTGGCATTGATTGATAATCAAATTTTTGTAAGGCCTTCTCAATTTCTTTTTTATTGTAACCTAAAATTTGCAAAGCAGAAATTGCCTCTTCCAAAGTGTCTGTTATCTCTATTGCATTTTCCGTTTCCTCTGCTCCTGATACTTCCTGTTCTGCTTTTAATTTATCTTTTAACTCTAATACAATACGCTGTGCTGATTTTTTACCAATTCCCGGAATTTTAGTCAATTTCGTGATGTCATCTTTTACAATACACATAATAAATTCTGATGGGCTTATATTAGAAAGCATAGCAATTGCTGACTTTGCCCCAACACCACTTACTGAAATTAGCAACTCAAATAATTTTAATTCCTCTCCTGTTAAAAAGCCATATAAGCTAATTTCATCCTCTCTTACATGATAATGTGTATAAATTTTTACTTTCTCACCAAGTTCACCAATTTTCAAAATAGCATTTTTAGACATAAAAATTTTATACCCAATTCCAGTTGTTTCAACTACAACATAATTACTCATTTTTTCCTCTAAAATCCCTTTTATATATGCAAACATATTTTCTCCTCTCCTTTTCGTTATTCTATCACAAAATTAAAAAAAAGCAAGTGTTTTTTGAAAAAAAATAAGAGCGAGAATTCATCGCCCTTTACCAATTATTTTCTATCACTTCATACGCTCTCATCATTGTTTTTACTTTTTTATCTTCGACATACTTTAAATAC
>CATLEX010000066.1 GCA_949927455.1 uncultured Clostridia bacterium | reverse complement strand
TAATTTCAATATATTTTTACAAAAAATATTGATTGTTCTTTTACTTTTCTTTTGCACTAAAAACCATTTTATTAACTCTTCCCGAAGCTCTATTATAAGTAATCTCCTCACATACAAAATCATATTTATACGCTTGAGAAGTTCCTACATTTTTTAGTTCTGTATATTTTTCTATAATATCACTATAAATATCTTTTTGATGTCCCGAAGCATCTAACATTTGGTACTTTTCCATACTACTATCTGAATCTGGCATTTTATACTTTACTGCTGCTCCTTCTTTTATTTCTACTGTTACACCATTTCCTGCTTCCCAACCAACAGATGTATTCACATCATAGGCAAGATTTACAGCTGTAATTACATCAAAAAAACTATTATCTTCTTTATGATATATTTCAAATTGACTATTAAACTTCAAAAGTTCTTTATCTGATAATTGATTATCATATTCACTACTCATTTGCCCACCTTTGCGCAAAAGTAACATCATGAAACTAATAATCAAAATGCCAATTAACACTCCTGCTGCCATAAGTAAGGCTTTTGATGCATTTTCCATAGGTTTGCCTTTCTATTTAAAATTCTTCGAATTCTATCAAATTAATTCGACTTGTTTGTGCATTATATTGTATATTGGTACACTGAAATTTTCTTGTTTTCATACTAAAAGCAGGTGTTTCCCATTCTATTCTTGTCCAATTATCCTTAACTAAATCATATTTCGGATTTTGTTCACTTTGCCTTAAATTTCCCGAAATAGCAAGTAGTGCTTTAATTAAATCAGAAGTTTCTGATTTCCTAGATAATTGATATTTTTCATTAATATTCATTGTTAAATCACTATTGACTGGCGCTATAGCTTTTGAAAAATCAATCCCATTAACATGATCTTTATACTCTTTTGATACTTTAAAAACATCTTCTAATTTCAAATTTTTAGTATTGGTAAAATCCGCATTATTATGAGCCTCTTTTTCTTTTTTTGAATCTTTTGAAACATAATACACACGAATTGTTTCCGAAAGTTTTTTCTTAAATGTTACATTAACTTTTACCAAATACGATGCTGGATAATCTCCACTATCCACTTTGTCATTATTACTTTTAGCTTTATTTAAACAAGAAATAACATCCACCCCATACATCAAATCTTTATCAAATGCTTCATATTCTTTATTAAATTTTTCTATTTGCTCTGCTACTTGTTCTTGATTTTGTGTTGTTGACCATGAACCAATCTCTCTAAACGAATATACCATAAATGCCACTACAATCATTGCCAACAGCACACCTGCTGCAATTATCAAAGCTTTGCTCAAAGAATTATCCATACCTTCTCCTTTTTACATAGATGACATCGTATTGAAAGCAGATGTCATACTTGACAAACCAATTACGCATAATGGTAAAATCAAATATCCTACAAATAAAATAACCATTGGTGCAAAACCTAACACTTTGCCTATCATCGATTTTCTTGTAATCAATCTTTCATTTGATTCTTTTCTTTTTTCTTGATAATATGCTCTTTCTGTATCCAATTCGTCAAATGCTTCTCGAATTGGAATGGATTCAACCGCTGACTGCAAACCTTCCACAAGTGTAATTAATTGTTGGAATGAAAGCTCATTTTTCAAATCTTCCAAAGCTTCCCACGCACCACTTTCAAAGTTATTGACACATCTTGAAATTGGTTCTTTAAAAATGTTAGCATATCTTTCTAGCCATTCCAAAATCATTTCAACATTAACTCTCTCAATTTTCATTAACATCAAAATAATTGTCTGGAACTGCATAACTTCATTTTCCATTTCCATCTGTCGCATTTTCTTTTGGAATTTCAATAGCCAAATTGGTCCGTAATAACCAAGTGTTCCAACAACACAAGCAATCAATAATTCAAACCATTTTAAGTATTCTGATTGAACAATTTGCAATTTACCCCATATTCTCTCTACAATAACATCCATATCTTTTTCAGAAGAGCCGCCATATTCTTTCGACTTCTCAAGTACTTTTCGTAATTTATCCTGTGTGATTGTTCTGTCCGTTTTAAACTGGTTCAAGAATACATTATCTGCTTCTGTTTTTTGCATAGCTGTTTTATGTTCTTTTTCTGACAAATTTCCTAAAATATTATAATCTGTAGTTGGCTCTGTATAAATATAATTAATTGCATACTGATGTGATTCTAGCAAAATAAACATTGCTACAATAAAAGAAATAATTGTACATCCTACTCGATTTATGTATAGCCACTCCATTTTTAGTTTAGAAGCATTGTCTTTTAATAAAGTTGTTACCTTCTTATATTCTTTTGTCCCATCTTTCGGCATTAAATAATCAATAAATCTTTTCACAATTTTATGATTATATAGTCTCTTTTGTATTGGATTTTCTGTATTGCTAGCAGCATTTACACTACCATTATCTTTCAAAGATCGAACAAAAATATAACAAATAATTGTAACAATAACAATTCCCATTTGCATTAAAAATCCAAGTGTTCCATTATAAAATTCAGATGTAAATGCAAATTGACCAATCGCCCAGTTTTTCATAACATCCAAAAATAGAATTGGAACTGCTGCAATCATTGACAAGCTTTGGAACACATAGTCCAATTTATCTCTTTTTAAAATTTCCATTTGCATTTCTTGCACAATATTATTCAAATTCTTCAAATATAAAGAAGAACCATCTTTATCTTTTCTGTCACCAAATTCTTTTGTTAAATATGAAACACCAGCAAACTCTTTTAAATAACTATTTGGCGCAATATCGTAGTATTTTTCAAGTTCATTTTCTGGATCATCTGACAACAACACTTCATGGATTTTTTCAACCTGTCTTGAAACCTCCACTTCATCATTTTGAGCAACATCATACAAAGCTTCTTCAATCATGTTATATTCATGATATGCATGACGCATTTCACTAAACATATCAATTTGCTCTTTCAAAAGTTTATTATCAATCTTATCTACCATACCTTCCATAAAAGTTTCTATGAAAAATATTTCAAATAAGAATAATGTAAGCATTAAAATAATATTTTGTCTTGTCAAATAGATTATCATTCCTGTCAATGGAAAAATGATAAAAACTGCTCTTAATAAAATTTTTGCTGTTTGTTTTCTTGTTAAATATTCATCATCTAAGTTAATGATTTCTATTCTTCTTCTAATTTTTAATACATATCTTTTTAAGAAAGGAATTTTGGTACAATATATATATAATTTCTGATAAATAATATCTGAACTAAAGTTACTTGTCTTCGTACCTTCTGTCAATTGAGCAATATATTTGGTTTCTTTGGATTTCATTTTCTTATTTAGCATATACCATGCAATAATAATTATGAAAAACAATCCGCCCAGCACCAAACATAAGGTACATCATCATTTGATTATTATCCATAAATCATACTCCCCTTTCTTACTCAAATTTTAGTTTTCTTCTTCTGGTTTTATTGTTGGTCTTTTTTGAATTGGTCTTGCCTGTGAATTGGTTCGCGTTGATCTAGCTTGTGGATTAGCAGTACTATTTACAGGTCTTCTTGCCACTTGTCCTTCTTTTGTCATCACTGGTTTTCTTGTGCGCATTTTAGGTGCTGCATCAGTTTCTACATTGGTACTTGAAACTGGCACAACATCTTCTACTACCTTTTCTTCTGGCTTACTTACTTCTCCTGGCATTTTAGGTGGCTTAATTCCCCAATTTTTTTCCAAGAATTTATCAAAATTCACCATATCAGTATCTTCCATATTAATACGCATTTCTTTGATATTCGTTTCACTAATTGGATTTGTTAAAACATAGCTATCATTAATATATTCCATAACATTTCTATATTTGTACATTTCTCGGTTCGTCGTTTTCCCAAAAAAGATAGCAGCATTGTCCATAAATTTATCAAGTTTACCTTCTAATGTTTTTTCATTTCTATGATCAAATGTATACTCATTTTTTTCTTCAACCGGAATACATTCTGTAATTCTTTCTATGTATCTGACACCTCTAAAGTCTTTTACTAAGTGAATGTCAAAATTCATAACTTGCACAACTTGCTCTTCAGCTGTTTTTTCGTCTTTGAAAACACCTGCTCTTAACATTGAGTTACGAAGTGCCGTTATTAAATCTGGAAATGTTTTAGCATGGTGAGTAAATAATGTAAACTTAGATGCAACCTGTGCAGACTGAATCATCCAAGAAGCTACGGGGTCTGTTGCAACCTCTCCGGATAATATTTACAGAACCGTCAGTTTTTTTCTGAACATCCAAACAGTCCTGACCAGAAATTGTTTCTGTCTCACGCATTGACAAAATATTTCGTGTTGGATAAATTTTTCTTAAGTGCAACTCGAACGCTGTTTCTGTAATACGAAGGTTCATGGTTTCGTAAATATTGTCAATCATTGCCATAAGCAATGTTGTTTTTCCGACAACCTTGTTCACCAGTTAGTGAAATAATTCTAGCACCTTTTACTAAATATTTTAATAACTCAATTAATTCTTGTCCACCACTTGCTTTACGGTACATTTGCTCCAAAGAAGCTCTTTTTACGTCGAATTTTCTAACAAAGAATGCCCATGTCTCAGACATACTAGGTCTTACAACAACGACACGAGAACCATCTTTCATTTCATTGATTTTGAAACCATTGGTATCAGACAACTGTCCTGGGTTGTTATATTTATAAATATTTTGACAAACTCTTTTTAGTTCCGCTTCTGTTCCAAATGACAAGAATGCTAAACGAATAGATTTACCATGAAACATAATCCAAATACTGTCACACGCTCTTGGCACCTTTGCTTCCATCGCTTGTTTTAAAAAGTCACCATCGCTTTGTGCAACCTGACTTAAGAAACTCTCTGGCAAACCTGATACACCACCAGAAATACCATCAATGTTCATATCACGTACTTCGTCAATACTACTAAATCCTTTATAAGACTGATAAATTCTTTGTACAACTACTTCTAGTTTATCATTAAAATCTAATTGAAAATTTTCTTTCTCATAAATGTCATTAATTTCATCTTCTGTAATAACATAGCTTGGTCTCGACTCTCCTTCAACAAATTTAAACACATCTAAATTGTATTTTTTTATCATTTCTGATAACGCTTCATATGCAAATGTTTTTTTGTATTCATGAATTAAAATGTCAAATTTATCTTGTGCTGTCAAAAGTGATGGTGTATCAAAAGGCAAAACTCTTATAATATTTGTTTCATTAATTCCATATTCTTTTGAAAGCAAATCATAAATTAATTCTTTCACATATTTTTTATCATTTACATCACCATAGGTACAACCTTTCAAGGCTTTTTTCAATTCATACTTTTTATTTTTTCTTCTTTTTAATTCTTCTTCTGATAAACCAATATCATAAAGGTTAATTTTAGTAATTTCGTCTAATCTCTTTTTTACGAATTTAATCATTAAATCAAAAGTATACGTCTTATCATCAACAACTACTTCTTCATCAACAATCTCTTCTTTATTCTTTTTAATAAAATGTGTAACAGTAAAAAATACAATTACTACTACAACAAACATTAGTATAATATTTGCAATCATTTAAGAGTGCCCCCTTTTCTTACGAATCTAATACCTTACCATATTTGATTTCTTCAAATTTGTGAATGATTTTTTGAGAAGAATCTGCTACTGATTTCAAAAACTGTGAATTCTTATCTCTAGCATTTTTACTAATTCTTGTATTTAAAAAGAAATTAGCAACTCCACCTTCGCAAGCAGCCTCTAAAAATCCATTATTATATACAATATAAGCAAGTTCTCTATCTCTTATAAAAGAAGAAACATTTTTAGGATTATATTTACAAAAAGCATTTGCACTTCCTAATAGTGGAATTACTCGCTTTAGTTCTTGCATTTTTTCTCTATTTTCTATAAATTCGTTAATCTGTTTTAAATTCTGCGACATAGTATACATGACAACATCAGATACTTGTAAAATATCTATTGTTGATTGTCTCTCAGTAGTCTTTGGCAAATCAACAATAACCAAATCATAAAATTTATTGGCAGCTTTTAACATATCAATATACAATTTCATTGTTTGTTCATGTTCTGATAAACTTGTCGTTTTCAAGCCAACTAGTATATCTAATCTATTTTTAAAAACAACTTTTGTATAATTAGAAATAATTTCTGGCGAAGTTTTATTACTTGCAATTGCACTCATCAAACCTTCTGTACCAGTTGCTATATCTAATTTTCCTTTGTTCAACTTTTTCTTTAATTCTTTATTTGCATCTGGTTTCCAAAAACATCTCATCATTGTATCATCTGCTAAAGTGGCATCTACTAATAATGTTTTATAATTATGTTCAACGCACATATGAGTAGCAATTGCCACAATAGACAATGTTTGTCCAGATTCTTTTTTATCCCCACTCCAAAAACTTAGTATTGCCATTTTCAAACTTCCTCCATCATTAGTCATCTAGTGCTTTGTATGCATTTCTAATTTTTCCTGAACTCTCACCTGTGATAGCCTCTATCAAATAAAGTACCGAATCCACATACGTATTACTTAAGCCTTTCATTTGAATTCGACCTGCCCTTTGATTAATGTAAATCGCATTTAAGTCCACTGTTTCAAAAGGAAAGAAAACAATGTCCGATTCATCCCATTTTATTTTATAATCTGCTGCTAAATAATTTAAATATTCATCTTCTTCAGCAAGCATACTTTTCGTATAATAAATTTTTGTAACAACTGCATCTTTTTGGATATATGCTAAAACTTGCAAACCTCTTTTCAAATTATAAACATCAAAAGAAGTTACAAAAAAATGCTGATCCTTCGCTGTAATTTCAAATTTTTGATATGCAATAGCTCGATCAATATCCACCAATGCTATGTCATACTCTTCCACTTTTCCAAAATCTTTCTGATATTTTTGAATTGCTTCAAAACTCTCAAAACCAATTGCTACATCTATATCTTCATAAGTTGTAATGTATTGTTTCTCCTGTATCATTGTAGGAACAATATATCTACTTTTTTTCAAAATAGTTGTATCTATTAATATTACTTTTTTTCCCATAAGAGTTAAAATTTTAGCAACATACAATAACATATCAGTCTTATCATAAGCCCCTATAAATACAATTCTCTTCATTCGTTCCTCCACTTTCAACTTTTACTGTAACATTTCTACAAATTCTCTTCTTCCTTCTTCACGTGTCACAAGCTCTTGTTGCAAACCACTTTCAACAGCAGAATTTTGTGAACCAATATATGGTGACAATGTTTTATCAATTCTTTCTCTAACTTGAACTTGTTCTTGATCATGATATCTCGCATATAATCCATCTCTTGCCTCAGTTCTTATGTTAGGATTTGTTCCAATAATACTCATCACTTCTTTACTTACTACATAAGTAGGTACAGCAGCTTCTTGCAAACCTGCTTTTATATAGGTTGTTGCATATAATTTGCAGCCTTCTGTCGTATAAGCTTCAACAATTGCATTTCCTAACATTAAAATTTCATCTTCATTCATATTCATCCAAATTGTTTTCTCGTCTGTCTCAACCACTTTCTTCTTTGAAACAACAATATAATCTTCGCCTGTTGGAAATTGAATTCTAATATCTATGTAATCATCTGCTGCAAGTTTTGTTGGAAGGACAATCATATTATATTCTTGAAGTCTTTGATCATTTGTTGTTTTATTTTCAATTTCTTCTAATAATTCCTTTGTGATAATCGTTCCTTTCGGAATGTTTGAAACTGCCACTATCGTTTTGTCTGTAATAGAACCATCTTCATTTTCTTGTTGAAAATCTGCTGGTCTTACCATTTCATTATCAGAAATTGATGTTTGAACTTTTTCCCTTTTAAAAGAACTTATTGTAACTTCTGCTCCAGATTGTATATATTCGTCTGCTACATATACCTCTTTTTGTTGAGATTCCAGTTTCTGATAATTCTGTTTCAAATCTTGCATTTTATATAAAAGTAGCATTACAATTAATGCCATAATAATCAGTGCACATAAAAAACCTATCAAAAATGAATTTCTTGCTCTTCTTTTCATTGGATTCATTGCCATAATACTGTCCTCCTAAATTTTATAAAATCTAATATACTAATATCATTCTCTTTTATTTTACTACACAAATAAAATTTTTTCAACATTTTTCGCCAATGTTACATAAACGTTATATTTTTGTAACACAAATGTAATATTTACAAATTATGGTTCTTCCATATCTTTATCTGTTACTGTATTAATTTTAAATTCATATATAAACTCTTTGTTAGCATTAGAAGCTTTGTCTGAATTTTTCAAATTTCGACAAACATATACAGGCAAATACGTATTTTTATCAACTAAAATAACTTCTGTTTTAGTCACTATTTTATAGCACTTTTTATCTTCGTACTTTGTTGGAATTATATAATATATTTGAAAGAATTGCTTAAAATTAAATTTATTGTTTCGGTAAGTTTGCAATATAGAAATAGGAATGTTAGTTATAAATCTATTATCTTCAATATTCTCTTCTATTTTATTTGATTTTTCACCATTTTTTATACGCCATGCAATCTGTTGATTAGTAGAAAAATTTTTTATTTCAAAATATAAATTTCCAGAATTATCATTAATCTTTAAATACTTCATTTGTTCATTAATACAAAAAATCTCTTCCTTGCAAAATAATTCTCCATTTTGTTTTATTGTCACAGAATAATATCGATTTTTCTCATTTTTAAAATTTTCAATAGCATGATAGACATTATGTATGATTACATAATGGTAAATTTTTAAAGATACAAATATTAACAAAATTACAAAGATACTAACTACACTTATTTTTATCAAAAATTTCTTCATTTGTTTTC
>CATLEX010000065.1 GCA_949927455.1 uncultured Clostridia bacterium | reverse complement strand
ATCAGTTTTATGAGTTTTTAGAATCGGCTTTTATCAATATGTTTGATTCAATAAAAGAAGGTGGTTCAATATATGTGTTTCATGCAGATACAGAAGGATTGAATTTTAGAAATGCTTTTATGAATGCGGGTTTCAAATTAGCGGAATGTTTAATATGGGTAAAAAATCAGTTTGTTATGGGGAGACAAGATTATCAATGGAAGCACGAACCGATATTGTATGGATGGAAAGAAGGAGTAGCACATTATTTTATTGATGATAGAAGTCAAAGTACAGTATTAGAATTTGAAAAACCAACTAGAAATGTAGAACATCCAACAATGAAGCCGATTAATTTATTAGTATATTTGATTAAAAATTCTAGCAAAGAGGAGGATTTAATACTAGATTTATTTGGAGGAAGTGGTTCGACATTAATTGCTGCAGAACAGACAAAAAGAAAATGTTATACAATGGAATTAGATCCAAGATATTGTGATGTTATTGTGAAACGATGGGAAAAATTGATAGGACAAAAAGCAGAAAAACAAGAAAATAAGTAGGTGAGTGAGGTGGCAAAATATGACTGGAAGCAGTTAGAAAAAGAATATATATTAAGTGATTATAAGTCAGTAAGTTCCTTTTTGGAAAGTAAAGGCATAAAACAGTCTGGAAGTACTAAAAAAAGTACAAAAGGCTGGAAAAATAAAAAAGTACTAAAAGAGGACAAAAAAGGTACCAAAATTATTGAAAAAGTGATTGAAAAAGAAGCTGAAAAAGAAGCACAGAAAATAGTGAATGTGAAAGATGTAGCTAATGAGTTGTTACGAAAGATAGTACAAGCTAGTAGTGAACTTGATAGACATCCTGTGAAAAACAAAAAAAGAGCAAGAATTATAGAATATGATACAAATACAAAAAAGCCAAAGAAAGAAGTTGTAAAAGAGGAAGAAGAAATAGCATCTCCTGCTGACATAGTTGATAGAAAAGGATTAAAAGAACTAACGTCAGCCTTGAAAGATTTGAACGATATTATAAATAATAAAAAAGAAGTAGAGCTTAGCGGGACACTAAACAATCCTTTCAAAAATCTATCGACAGAAGAGTTAAGGAAAATTTTAGATGAATAATTTAAAAGAAGAAATAAAAAAGCAAGCATGTTTGGAATTGGCTAGACGTGATTTTTTTGAATATTGTAAGTTGATGGCTTCTGATTTTTATAAGGAAGATAGGGCTTTTTTAAAAGATGTATGCAATCAATTACAAAATTTTTATGAAAGTGATGAAAAAATCTGTGTGATTAATATGCCACCAAGACATGGAAAGTCGAGGACAGCAGGAAAATTTGTAGAATGGATTTTAGGAATTAATCCGAAAGAAAAGATAATGACTGGTTCATATAATGAGACATTATCAGGAACATTTGCTAAATCTGTGAGAGATACAATTTCATCTGAAAAGACAGAAGGTGTTTTGGTTTATAATGATATATTTTCTAATACAAAGATAAAATATGGCGAAGCAAGTAGCAGTAAATGGGCACTTTCTGGAAGTGGGCAAGCAAATTATTTGGCTACTTCTCCAACAGGTACAGCGACTGGTTTTGGCTGTACTCTTATGATAATTGATGATTTGATTAAGAATGTTCAAGAGGCTTATAATGAAAATGTTTTACAAAAGCAGATTGACTGGTTTAATAATACAATGCTGTCGAGAACTGAAACAGGGTTTAAATTGATTATTATTATGACGAGATGGGCAAATGGAGATTTGGCTGGTTATATTTTAGAGAATTTTGAAAATGTAAGACATATTAATTACAAAGCTGTACAAAAAGACGGTTCAATGTTATGTAGTGATATTTTAAATAAAGAAGATTATGATTTAAAAACGAAAAACATGAATAAAGACATTATTTATGCAAATTATCAACAAGAACCAATTGATGTGAAAAATAGATTATATAGTAAGTTTAAAACATATGAGAAATTACCACCAGCGCATTATATTATGAATTATACAGATACTGCTGATGAAGGTAGTGATTTTTTATGTTCAATTGATTATTTGATGTATAACAGTGATTATTATATATTAGATATTTTATATACAGATGAGGCGATGGAAATAACAGAACCAGCAGTTGCAAAAATGCTTACGAAAGATAGAGTAGGATTTGCCAATATAGAAAGTAATAATGGTGGAAGAGGATTTGCCAGAAACGTGCAAAAAGAATTGAAACAACTTAAAAATACACATACAAAAATAAATTGGTTTCATCAAAGTGAAAATAAACAAGCTCGAATTTTAAGCAATTCAACAGCTGTAATGAACAATATTTATTTTCCTTTGAATTGGGAGGATAAGTTTCCAGAGTTTGCAAAACATATCAAACATTATACAAGGACAGGCAAAAATGAGCATGACGATGCAGAAGATTGTTTGACAGGCGTGTACGAACATCCAAAACCAAATACAATTAGTTTTGGATACAACAAAATAATTTAGGAGGAAAGAAATGATACAGTGGAATAAAGAAACATTAGAAAATCCTGATAGTATAGCACAGATAGTAGCGTTAGCTGATAATGAATGGAATAGCAGAAGGGAATTATACGAGAGAATACGAAGAAAGCCAAATTATTCAGAAATTGTGAGTAAGGATGATAATGAAATAAAAGTTGGATTCGAGAATTACATTAATTCTATGGTGTCTGGCTATTTTGCAGGAAAAGCTCCTGTTTATGATGTTGAAAAAGTTTCGGATACTAAAAAAATAAATATTATCAAAAAAATATTAAATAAGATAGTTGGTGTTGATAAAAATAAAGATGAAGAAATGAAAGTTTTGATTGATTATATCAGCAAATATAATGATGATGGAGCAGAGTTTTTTGATTTGGCGTTTGATTTTTTTGGAATGCGTGCTTGCTATGAGGCGTTATATGAGAACGACGAAAACGAAATTGTATATACTAAACAGAGTGCCTTAAATACAATTGGAATTTTTGATTATGATACGCCAGTAAATCAGATAGGACAATTGCGAAAATGGACTGAGAAAGATAAAAACAATAACGACATCATAATAGTACAATTAACAACAATAAATGGTAAGAAGTATTATTCTCCAACGCCAGAAGATTATAAAAAACTGAAAGAAGATAAAAGTCGATTTGAGAAGGGCAAGTGGACTATGCTTCCTTGTATTGCGATAGAAAATGAAATAGGATTATCTTGCTTTGAGTTAGTAATTTCTTTAATTTGTGCTTATGAAAGAGTAATACAAAATAGTAGAAATACATTTCAATATAATGATGATGCAAAATTGAAGATAACAGGGTATGAACCAGACGAGCCAACATTAATAGAGGAAAAAGACGAAAAAGGCGATTTTGTACTAGATGATAAAGGTAATACAAAAATGATAGAGAATCCACTAAGAAAAAAACATGATGAAACTGCATTAAAGGCAAAGATATTTTATACGCCTGATAAAGAAGGCGATATTGCATGGATTGAAAAAAACGTGCAAGATACAGCATTACAAAATCATAAAAAGACGTTGATTGATTTAATTTCGATGATTTCTGGAGTTCCAAACATAACAGATTTAGGATTCACAAATGCAGATAATGCGAGTGCTTTAGATAGAAAGTTTTTTGCACTAGAACAGATGATTACACAAGCTGATAAACACTTCAAAAAAGCCATTTTAAGACGTTGGGAAACAATTATTGATAGGATTAATAAGAGAAAAAATAAGCAGTACGATTTTAGAAGTATCAAGATTGATTTACAGAGAAATTTGCCAACCGATAAAGGTACTGAAACGGATAGAGCATTGAAACTAAGAGGATTATTGAGTGACGAAAGTATTATTGATATGTTACCAGATGATTTGGATAGTGTTTCGGAGTTGGAGAAGATGAGTAAGCAAAGTCAGGAGAATATGGAGAAGAATTTGGAGAATATGCGAGTGTTAGGAAGTGATCGTGAGGATGGAAAAATGGAATTATCACAACAAACAGATGAAAAAGCTAAAGGGGATATATCAAAAAACAAGCAGACAAACTCAAAACAGATTGCAAATGATACTAAAAACATACAATTTCAATCAAAGCAGTCTGTACCAAATAGCAAACAGAAAAACGAAAAGTAGTGTAAATACATATATTGAAGAAATGAAGGATAAAGGTTTGCTGTCTGGCTATTTTGGTATGTTGGCTAAGAATATATATAGTAGAACTAGAGTAAAAAACAGTGAGATTTTAGAGTTGTTAATTTATGGCGCTTATATAGAAGAACAAAGTAAATTGGAAGAATCTGAATTAAATGTGTTTAGAGATGTGGCAAATTATTATTATCAGCAGGGGCAAGAAGAGGTTAATGAGAAATTGAATAAAAAAAAGCAGGTGTCTGTAATTCCAGATGCTATTTTTTTTGCTTTGTTGGATATGCCGAATAGTAAAGGTTATGTTTGGAAGCAATATATTGATGCTATTATAAAATACAATGCCGACCAAATTTACAGGCAATGTGTGATTCATATTCAACAAAACAAGGAAAACAAGATTGATGATGATGTGTTTCAAAATATTATTAAGAAACAGCAAAATGCAAAGCTATGCATAAATGGAGATAAAATTTCTGGAGCAGTAGATAATCAGTTAATTGGAATGAATAATTTAGCTAAAGTAGAGGGGATAACGTCTATTGATAAAAATGCAGAGGTTGTATTTATTTCAGATATGTGCGAACATGTGACAGATATGTGTTTGCATATGAATGGAATGAAATTTAAAATAAAAGGCGAAAATCAGTTTGATAGATATTATGGAGAAACGCAAAAAGAATTAAGAATGATGAGAATTAAATGTAAGGGATTGGTATTAGGTGTCAATCTTCCACCGATTTCACATCATTTTCATTATTGTCATTCAACAATACAGTATATAGGAAATAGAAATATTCAAAAAGTAATTCCAACGGAAGATGAGGGATTTTGGAAAAACTTTAATATTAATAAATTTGTAAGAAAAGATATTACATACAATAAAGAAAAATTAATAAAAAATGCTTTCAAAAATGAAGAAATAAGAAAAATTGCGTTAAATAATGACATTCAGAAAATTTATATATATGGCAATAAATCAAAACATAAGGCGAACGAAATATATTTTAATGCAGAATGGCAAAATAAAAGTAAATCATTAAGAGAAAGAACGTTGCGACATGAAGTGGGACATGCAATTGATTATAAGTTTGGCTATATTTCAAGTAATGGCGAATTATTAACAGCGTTAAACATTGATAAACAAAACATATTAGAACATGAAAAACAAATAAATTTTGCTCTAAATACAACAGAATATATTGAATACAGTGAATTAAGTGATATAATAGGAGGCATGACAAATAATAAAATAAAAGGCAGAGCATATCATGAAACTAAATATTGGGAGCGAGAAAATGCTTTAGAAAAAGAAACTTTTGCTAATTTATTTTCTATTATAGGTAGTAATAATATTGAGTATTTGAATATAATAAATCGATATTTACCTAACACATTAAATGTTTTTGAAGAATTGATAAGGAGGATTAAATAATGTTTTATTATGAAGAGGTTGACGAAGAAATCGAGAAGAAGCTAAAAGAATATGAGAAAATATTTTCAGAAGGATTTCCACTAATGGAATTTGATGGAAACAAAAAGCAATTGATAAAAATAATCAATAAATGCATTAAAAAGCAGAAAGCCTTTTTCGTGAAATATGAGGAGGGTGAAGACGACTAAATAAGCTATAAATTAAATATTATAGATTGAAAAAGAACCAAAGTCGACAGGTTCTTTTTTGTTTGCCGTTTTATCGTGGTTAGGCGTAATAAAATAAACGAAATATTTTAGTAACAATTTGGACTTTGGACAAATTGGGACAAGGAGTAATAATATGGAAAATGAAGAAGAAAAAGTTGATACTGGAGCTAATGAAACAGGAGAAACTGAAAACAAGGGAACTAATTATGAGGAATTGATTTCAACAGATAAAAAATTACAGTCTTTTGTTGATAAAAAGGTTACTCAAGGAATTAGTACAGCAGTTGAGAAGGCAAGAAAACAATGGCAGTTGGAGCTTGATACAGAAAAGACAGAGGCTGAAAAATTGGCACAAATGAATGAAACACAAAAATTACAATATGAACTTAACAAACAAAAGAGATTAAATGAAGAAACTCAAAAGAAGTTGAATGCGCGAGATTTAAAGGATGAGGCAATTAAAATTGCTACAACTGCAGATACAGCATTTGACCCAGAGTTTTTGAATTTATTTGATTATGAAAATATGACAGCAGAGCAATTGCAAGAAAAGACAAAATTAATTAAAACAATTCAAGATAGGATTGTTGAAAAAGTAGTCAATGAGTGGTCAAAAGAAAAGCCACCTTATAACCCAAGCCAAGATAACGCAAACAATATGGATGTGCAAGTATCACAGGTGTTTGGAAATAATTAATAGAAAGAGAGGAAAAAGATATGGCAGTTTATGATTATGCTGAAAAGTTTGAAAAAGACTTACAACAAAAATATACAAGGGAGTTAACAAGTAATAGTTTATTTGGTTCAAATCCAAATGTAAAATTTATTAATGCACAAACGATTAAATTACCTAAAATCACGGTAAGTGGTTATAAAGACCACAACAGAAATACGTTAGGTTTCAATAGTGGAACTGTAACGAACGAATGGGAACCAAAGAAATTGGAGCACGATAGAGATATTGAATTATTTATCGACCCATTGGATGTGGATGAAACAAATTTAGTTTTGGAAATGGCAAATTTGACGAATACTTTTGAAAATGAGCAGGTTATTCCTGAAACGGATTCTTATGTGTATTCAAAATTGTATGCAGAAGCTGACAAATATAAGACAGCGGGTGCTAAAGTGGATACAACGGCACTTACAAAGGCTAATATTTTAGATTGGTTTGATAATAGAATGGGAGAAATGGACGATTTAGGTGTACCAGAAGAGGGCAGAGAATTAAGACTTACTTCTGATATGTATAAATTGTTGAAACAGGCAGATGGTATTTCAAGAATGTTAGATGTGTCAAAAGGTAATAGTATTGATAGAAGAGTTCATTCTATTGAGGATGTTAAAATTATAAAGGTACCAAGTGCAAGATTTAAAACGGCATATAATTTTACAAATGGTTGTGTGGCAGATGATACAGCAAAGCAAATCAATATGATGCTTTGCCATCCATCTTGCCAAGTGTCAAGACAAAAATATTCTTATATTAAAGTGTTTACACCGGGACATGATAGTAGAACAGCAGACAAGTATTTGTATCAAAATAGAAAGTTCTGGGATAGCTTTATGATTGAAAATAAAGCATGCGGAATGGCATTTAATGTAGAGGCTTAAGTTTTAAGCCTCTGATTATATTTTAGGAGGGAAGTTATGAAAGCGAAGAAAGAAAATAAAGTTTATGAAGTTGATAAAATAACAAAAGATAGGTATGTCAAACTTGGATATGACATCTATGACGATAAAGGCGAATTGATTGAAAATGCAAAAAATAAGACAATAGCTTATGAGGAATATGAAAAGTTGCAAAAAGAATTGGAAGATGCTAAAAAAGTTCCGAATAATGCGAAAGCATTGAAAGAAAAATGCGAGGAATTGGAAGCTGAAAAAATAAATTTGCAGGAACAATTGGATTTGGCAAATGGAAAAATTGCTGAATTGGAAGCAGAGAATAAAAAACCAAAGGAGGAATAAAGTATGAAATTTAAAGATAAGAATGGAAATATTTTTATTCCGACATCTAAGTGCTTAGAAGACGAAATGAAACGTTCTAAATTTTATACAGAAGTAAAAGAAGTACCAAAGCCAAAGGAAAAGCCGAAAGAAAATGAATAGAATAGGAGGCAGTAGAATGTTAAAAGAAAATGAAGTAGTTTTAGTGTATGCCAATAAAATAAAAAAGTTACTCGGAGCTAATTATATGGAAGAAACAGATGAAGTTCTACGAGAAATTGTGGAAGAAATAACTTCTATTGCCTGTGACATTTCTAATCGAGAATGGAATGATGAAAAGTTATTTCCATACATTAGTAAAGCTGTGAGGGCAGAATATTTGACACGAGGAGCAGAAGGATTACTTTCAAACACAGAAGGAAGTATCTCTAATTCATTTGAGGATATTATTGATAAAATGCGTTCTAACATAATTAAAAATGGTGTTAGGAGGTTAAAGTAATGTTGCTTAGAAATTTAACAAAAGTTTATTTGAGTAAAGCAGAAGAGAAAAAAGACCATGGAGAAATAAAGAAAACATGGAAATTTGTTTCGACTGCTTTTTTAAATTTACAGCAGGATGTAAATGAATTAGATAGAAAGTCAAACGGTGAAGTAAATTATGATATTTTGAAAGCTCGAACGGATCAGAAATATTTTATTCAAAATGGTTATGGGGTTTCTTTAAAGAATATAGTAAAATGCCATAATTTTAAGCCAGAATATCGAGTTTTAGACCAAAGCCAAATTGGGAGTACAACAATGTATCGATTGGAGAGATATTATGGGGATTAAGGTAAAAGTCAAAGTAAAGAATAATTTTAAAAAATTTGACAAGATAAACAATCAAATAAGTGGAGTGGTAGCAGAAGGAATAGAAGATGTTTTAAAGAATATTCGAGGTTATGCAATTAAGTTGGAAAAAGGACATAACGAGCAAGGTATATTGTGTGAAATGATAGATATGTCGACCAAAGAAGTAAAACGGTCGAGTGTTTGCTGACCCCAATAAGTTTATGACAGAGAATAATCAATCATATTTATGGTTTGAATATTTTGGAACTGGTAGCAAGGCAGAAATGCCCCATATTGGAAAGACAAAACATTTTTTAGAAAGTGGTTACACAGAATGGTATATTCCAGTAAATAACGTTGGACGCATTTTAAATTATCCAATCGTTATGATAGGAAACAAACAGTTCTATGTGGCACATGGTACAAAAGCAAATCACTTTATGGCTGATAGCGAGTTTAAGACGAGAAACGAGAATGTGGAAATTGTAAAGAAGAAAATAGAAGCAATGTTGAAAGAGGTATGCAAATGAGGGATTTGAGTATAAGGGAAGTGTCGGATTTAATCTGTAAAAAGTTAGAAGTTTTAAAATATGAACAAGTATTAACAAATCCGACAACAGAAAGTGTTTTTCCGTGTCTAGAGTTACATACTCCTTTAAAGTCAGTAAATAAAACACAAAATGCTTTTCCAATTAAGTCTACTTTTCAAGTATCCATTACTTGTTACGATAAAAAACAAAGAAAATGTATGGAAATGACAAATGAAGTAGAAGAGACTTTAAGAGAAATGAATTTTTGTAGGACGAATACAAGTCCTAGCATATTTGACCCCATAACAAAAAAATATGGGATTATAACAACATTTGAGGTTCGTTATAATGGAATAACGAACTCTTTTGATTTTATAAAATAATGAGGAGGAAATGAATATGGAAAAAAAAGAAATGATGCCAGATATTAGTACATTATCGACATTATGGTATTCAGAAACAAAAACAGGAGAAAGGACACAAATATGTTATACAGAAGAAATTCCAGCATTAGAGGAGGCACCAGAACAGAT